>DAOTXB010000598.1:0-17061 GCA_034435575.1 Anaerolineae bacterium | reverse complement strand
GGTATTGATCGCAAGCTCTTGTAAATCAGTCGACACAGAGGTTGTCAAGATTCGTCTCCTTTGGTTAACGCAAATTAATTTGCAATCGTTTACAGATCATGTTTATTTGAAGTGTTGCGGCATGTATCCCTTACATGATAACGCGGATTCGAGCGGAGACGTAGGGTGTTCACGTAGATTACCGTCAACTGACACACACCCTCCCTGCAATCTGGTTTTACGACTATACTTGTGCGCTATATCATCACCTTAAACTAACCAAACAGAGGCGAAAAACCACCATGCGACTCGGGATTATCGGCTTACCGAATAGTGGCAAGACCACAATCTTTAATGCGCTTACGAGCAGTGACTTTGACACCGCGAACGTCAGCAGTGGACAGTTTGAAATTCATACGGCTGTTGTCAGTGTACCGGACGAACGGCTGGATAAGCTCATTGATATGTACAGTCCAAAAAAATCAGCATATACCAACATCACCTATGTGGATATTGCTGGACTGGACAAAGGCATCAGCGAGGGCGGGCTTAAGGGACAATTCCGCAATGAGCTGTCACAGGTCGATGGCTTTTTGCACGTCGTCCGCACCTTTGGCGATGACAACGTCCCCCATCCTTATGTTGAGATTGACCCGCAACGCGATCTTGAGATTATTGACATGGAATTTCTGCTGGATGATCTATTGACAGTGGAACGCCGCTTAGAAAAAATCCACGACGATATTCGTGTCAAAGGTAAAAAGGTAGAAGCGGGCTATCAGGACGAAATCACGCTGTTAGAACGTCTGAAAGCGCAACTTGATGCGGAAAAACCACTCCGTGAGCTTGACCTGAGCGACGCTGAGATCAAACCATTGCGCGGGTTCGGCTTATTGACGCTGAAGCCGGTTGTTGTGGTGTTGAACATGGGCGACGAAGCACAAAATAGCGCGGAACTGGTTACCTATGATGGTAAGAATAGCGCGGTTGTGGGTTTACAGGGCAAGCTCGAAGCAGAGATTTCTCAGCTAGAAGATGACGAAGACCGTGAAATGTTCATGGATGAATATGACATCACCGAACTGAGCGCGGCGAAAGTTATCCGTGTGTCGTATGAATTGATGGCAATTCAGTCATTCTTCACGGTTGGCGAGGACGAATGTCGGGCATGGAGCGTGAAGGTCGGTGCAACCGCGCCAGAAGCCGCCGGTGCCATCCACAGCGATTTGCAACGGGGCTTTATCCGTGCGGAGGTCATGTATTATCAGGATTTGTTGGACGCAGGGAGCGAAAGCGCAGTTAAGCAAGCGGGGAAGATGCGCCTTGAGGGAAAGGATTACGTTGTCAAGGATGGCGACATTGTACACATCCGCGCCAATGTGTAATACACGGATTCATATGGCGCTCATCATTCGCTTACAGATGGTTAAAGCTCAGTTCTGATTTACCTTAATGGCACCGTTTATTATGGTGGCATCATTAAAAAGTTAAAAGGAAAATTACTGATGTCTAACGAACCATTTTGGAACAAAGTTAAAGGTAATTGGAAGCAGTTCAAAGGCTCTGTACAAGAGCAATGGGGTGAACTGACCGACGATGAAGTTGATGAAATCAATGGTGAGCGTGAGCAACTTGCTGGCAAAATCCAGGAAAAATATGGTGTTGCACAGGCAGAAGCCAATGAACAGATCGACAAATGGGCAGAAAAAACCAAAGCCTAACCCATAACCCTAAAATATGGTGCGTGCAATAGTAAGTGAAAGGCTCATCAACAATGCAGAACAATTCTGATATACAAGACACACATGCAACGAAAGAGTTCTGGCAAGAAAGCTATGAACGTGGCTTTGAAATGGGTCTTCAACACGCACTCAACGAACAAAGTAAACAGCAAGCGCCCCAAAGCTGGCATCAAAAGGCTTTTGAACAGGGCTATGTGGATGGCTATGCAAAAGGGATCAAAGAACTGACGATCCGCTAGCCATTGTCTCAACTTATGAACTGCTGATTTGTGTTATTTCTCCCCCCTCCAATCGTAAACACAACATCAGTTTTGCGCCATCCATAATCGGGTGGCGTTATTATGTTGTCATGTGGACACATTGAAATATAAAAACGGGCGACTCACAGAATCAGTCGCCCGTCGTGTGTTCAGCATATGCGTTGTCGGTTAACTGCCCAGTTGAATATCGAACGCGGCAAGGAAACCTGCAAGGTTATCCCAGATACTATGATCTGCCCATGCGATCAAATTCCCCTCAGAATCAACCAGCAAGAGCGCGTTATCGCTTGCCACCTCACCACCGAGGAAAAGGTTAATCTGGAAAACAAAGATATTGGAGTCTTCATCTTCGCCCTCATACTCATTGTCACCATCGGTCAGCGGGTGCAAATAGTAGACGATTACGGAATAGTCATCGTTATCATTGTCGTCAAATTCAAATTCGCCACCAACAACCGGTACCAGAATGGTAATGTCAATCGACGCGATCAGTGAACAATTGTCGCCTTCGCAACTGCCATAAATATTCGCGATGTTATCCCCTTCTTCAAAGAAGATCACGACACCCGCGCCGACATCAGGAATACTGGTTTCCTCACCATCCGGGCAAGCACCAACGGTATCACCATGACGCAAATGGGCGGCAACAGCGGCTTCGCCAACGGTGATGGTGTGGGCATTATCCGGGTTACCGGGCGGGCGGTGACAGATGGTGCCGTTGGTATAATCCGTATAATCTGGATTGATGTCGCCATTGACGCTCGGCAAGCAGAAAATCTGCACTTCTGTGGTCGCATCACCCCCGCTGACCTCCACCGAAAGTGCCGCGGCTCCTGTGGTGGCAATCGGCGCGACAAATACCCCGGTCACATCCACTAGCGAAGTAGATGGTGAACCATCAAGACTCACGACGAGATCAAAATCGCCACCGGGTTCGACGACAATCAATACATCGCCGACGTTAAAATCCAGCGTGTCGAAGGAAAATGTGGTGCCCGTGCCCGTAAAGCCGTCCACCGCAAGGCATCCGGCGCTAGTGCTGGTTTGGGCGGAGGCGATCATTGGTGTGAGCGACATTGAGAATAGCATGATGAGTAGCATAATCTTTACAAATTTACGCATGGGGACTTCCCTTTTACTTATTTGGTTGATGCAAATAATTATCAGATGATAACTATCTGCTAAACCGTAAAAGTGGGTTGAATGTGGCAAATTCATTGTCAAAGTTATAAGATTGTAATGATTTTAAACCAATTGCTAGCGTGGATATTAAGGGTTAGTGGCTGATCTTGGGGAAGAGATAGTCTGAACTATTTGCAAGTTTTTCGGACGGATACACAGATCCGTCCCTACACTAATCCCATTTTGTAGGGTGGCAGTGTACCTGCGGTACATAAGCGTATGCCACCGCCAGAATTCTGTAAATAATTTTGCATTGTTACAACTACGAGATCAGCTCTAGCCTCACAACCGCACAATGATGCCTTCGTGTCGGCGTAAATCCAACACAGACAAGCGTGCGAGAAAATCCGGCTTGCGGTAGCCATCCATAATTGTCGATAGCAGGATATAGCCTGAATCAAAGTCATCGAGGTACAACGTCCGCACATCCCCGGTAAAGTTCAGTGCGATTAAATATTTTTCCTCGCCCATCGTACGTAAATACAGGAAAATCCCTTCATCAGAGGTTAACGGCACATACTGACCCGCATGTAACGCGGGGATTTCGCGTCTCAACCGTATCAGGCGCTGATACACCCCCAAAAAGGAACTCTCAAATTCCTGTTCCGTGACCACATTAACCGCGCCAGCATCCTCAGAAACGGGCAACCATGGGGTCACATCTTCGTCACAAAATCCAGCATTGGGCAGGTCATCCCACTGCATCGGTGTGCGCGCTTTATCACGGATAAACCCATTGGTGCCAGAACCTTGCGGGTCCTGAATCAGATGTTGCGGAATATCGACGTTGGTCATGCCGATTTCGTCCCCATAATAGACCGTCGGCACACCGCGTAGGGTCAACAATAACATCGTCGCCACCCGTGCCTGCTCCACACCAACCCGGCTTGCCACCCGTGCCACATCATGATTGCCGAGCACATAATTGGGCGTGCCATGCGACGGCAACGCGACCTCATAGGCATCAACATGCGCTTTGACCGCTTCCGCGTTCCAATCCAATTCGATCAGATTAAAGTTAAACGGGAGGTGGATGCCATCGCCCATTGTGCCGTCTGCATCCACAGGATCACCATAATACATAGCGAGTTTTTCCAAAGTCGCGTCATAAGCCGGTTCACCCACAATGACACGATCTCCGTCATAATCATCAAAAACCGCCCGCATCCGGCGCATATAGGCGACCACTTCCGGGCGTTGTTCGCTATACACGCGCTTGACCGCCCACGACAGGTCATCGCCTTTTTTCCAGTTAGGATGCGGTGGATTATCGCGGAATTGTGAATCTTTGATAATGCGATCAATCACATCCACCCGGAAGCCATCCACGCCACGGTCTAACCAGAATCGCAGTTGATTGTGCATCGCGGTTTCGACTTCAGGATTGCGCCAGTTCAAATCCGGCTGGGCGGAGGCAAAATTGTGCAAATAGTATTGTCCGGTGGTGTCGTCCAACGTCCAGGCGGAGCCACCAAAATATGACATCCAATTATTGGGCGGTGAGCCATCCGGCTTCGGGTCGCGCCAGATATACCAATCCCGCTTAGGCGACTCCTTCGATGCCCGTGATTCGATAAACCATGCATGTTGATCTGAGGTGTGATTCGGGACAAAATCCAGCAAAATTTTGATGTCCCGCGCATGGGCTTCGGCTAAAAGGGTATCAAAATCGTCCAGCGTGCCGAAGACGGGTTCAATCGCGGTGTAGTCTGACACATCATAACCATGATCGACCATCGGCGAACGAAAAATGGGCGAAATCCAGAGCGCATCCACGCCTAACTCGCTCAGGTAGTCCAGCTTACTGGTTATGCCGGGCAAATCACCCACCCCATCCCCATTTGAGTCCATGAAACTGCGCGGATAAATCTGGTAAATAACGGCAGTTTGCCACCAACGATGTTGCGTCGTCATGAGATTCCCCACCTGTGTATATTCATTAAATGGGTTATTGTCTTCAGTATATCAAATTTGGCGCGGTTAAGGGACATTTATTGCACAAACAATGCGACATAATGCGAAGACTGTTTTGTAGGGTGTGACCTGACAAGTCGCCCATGCATACCCACAACAGACACACTGTTGATTTAATCCTCAAATTCCTGTGGGGTACGGTTATGTGGGATATGATGAGGGGCGATATACTCGCGCTTATAGTCAGGATCATGATATACGCCACCGCTCAACCACATAAACGTCGTCCACAACCCTTTGGCGCGGGGGTTGAACAGCACCAGAAAGATAATCGCGTAAGGTATCCAGATAAATAATTGGGACATAATGGGTGGTGCTAGCAGACTGTTTACCGTGAAAAAACCGAACATTGCCGTTATCTCTGTCAGCGCGACGTTGATATAGACCGCACCAATAGCATCGCCGGATTTACGCTCAAAGCGCACCTCACAATATGGGCACACCTGTTCCATGTTAAAACGCAACCAGCCACGCCCTTTGAACAATTTACCCTGTTCGCAGTTGGGGCACAGCAAGGCAAAACCGACTCGAAATTTGTGCAATAGGTAACGCGGGTTACGGCTGTGCATCAGGCGGATAAACTTTCACACTTCATTCATCGGTGCGTAAATTATACCGCTTCCGTACCAGAGCGTAAAACAAGTATTGGCTAAACTTTACATGAACACCTCATGTGTTGTTGCCTGATGTATAGAGATATGAACATTCATAAAATTTCAGTACCAACGTGCCAATGCATAAAATAAACCAAAATGTTACAATATAGCTATGCTGTTGAGTTAGTAAAGAAGGTGTGCATCATGGCGACAAATCCGATGGCAGTCATACAGAGCGAAAACACCCGTTTAAAAGCGGAAAACGAGACGCTCAAAGAAGAAATTCGTGGTCTGCGTGAATTCGTGCGTGTGTTGGACGCGCTCAATAAAACGCCCGTGGTCAAAAATGATTCGGAGATTATGCCCACACTGCGGAACATCTTCGAGAAAGCATTACATTTGCTCGATGCGCCGGATGGATCATTAGCATTATACGATGATGCTACCGATGAACTGGTGTTTGTGCTGGTGCATGGTGCCCTCAGCGAAAAATTGACCGGCTACCGTATCGCCTCAGATTCTGGGATCGCCGGTTGGGTGTTTAAAAATGCAAAACCAGCGCTGGTGCGTGATGTTCGGCGCGATCAACGCTTCTTCGCTGATGTTGACGAAGAATTTAGATTCACCACCCAATCCATCGCCGCCGCGCCCCTCATCGGTGACGGTAAGGTGATCGGGTTGTTAGAAGCGCTGAACCAACCCGGCGACGACCCTTTCTCTGAAACCGATCTTTCACTATTGAGCCTCTTGTGTCGGATTGCCGGTGAACATCTGGCGAACGTACAGCGCAATTTGCCCGATACTGATTCAGAAGATGCTTGACTTGGATTTTTATTCCGTGATATAGTGCTGACATGATCTATTTCGACACCATAGGAATCGCCTTTTACGGCTTAATTGGCTCTAACGTAGCCGATCCTAGGGAGAAGTGCGCCTGGTGATCGGAGCGATTTCGTAATTTTTTACGTAATTTTGCATCTGCAACGGTTGTGGGCGACTTGCTCACAGCCGTTTTTTGTTCTCCTTTGCCAATGGTGTATGGTCGCCCTTGCTAGATGATGTAGAATCGATGATGGATGTGCGTAAGCGTCTTATCAAAAGCGTCGCTACACCATTGTGCCACTACGCCGTTGCGCCGCGTTCATGAATTCGATAATTTTGTTATTTAGGAGAACACGCTATGCACATCATCAACATCCATCATTTAAGTGTCAATTACACCGGAAGACCCATATTTACTGGCATCACCTGGCAAATTGGCAATCGTGACAAAATCGGGCTGGTCGGACCGAATGGCGCGGGTAAGTCGTCCATGCTAAAAGTGCTCGCGGGGGAGATTTCGCCGGATAGTGGTGAGATTATTTTTACCGGCGACATACGAATCGGTTATCTGAAGCAAGATGTTACGCTCGAGCCAGGAATCACGCTCTATGAAGCGGCGATGAACCCACCACCGGACATCGCTAACGTTGAAGCACGCCTCAATGCGATTGAAAATCAACTTGGCTTACCGGAAGTTTACAACGATACAGAGACATTAGAAGCCGTGCTCGCGGAACAGGATGCCGCGCTTCGTGAGTACGAGAAGGTGGGCGCGGCGAGACATGCCAACCATGTGCGGGAGCTTCTGGCGGCGCTTGGCTTCACACGTGAGCAGTTTGATTTACCGACAGAAACCTTAAGTGGCGGGCAGAAAAAAATGATCGCCCTACTGCGTCTTGCCGTTGCTAATCCTGATGTGCTGTTGTTGGATGAGCCGGATAATCATCTTGACCTCGAAGCGAAGCAACATCTTGAAGGCTTTATCCGCACATACAGTGGCGCAATCATCATCGTCTCTCATGATCGCTATTTGTTGGACGAGACAATCTCACAAATTGTCGAGATGGAAAACGGCAAGTTACACATTTATCCGGGCAATTATAGCCAGTATGCCCATCAAAAAGAGCGTGATCGGATTCAGCAGGAACAGATGTATGCTGTTCAACAAAAGCAACTCAACAAGATTGAAGAACAGATCAAACGATTTGAGATGCTGGCGAAAGTTTTTGAGGATGAGCGCAGTGCTCGACAAGCACGAAGCCGTCGTAAAATGCTGGAACGTATGGAAGAAAACGGCGAAATCATCGACAAAGCCTATGCACAGCGGGTGATGAACCTCGCCATTGCGGGCGGGCGTGGCAGTACCAAAGCATTGGAATTTAAGGGCGTGTCGATGGCGTTTGATGATGACCCTATTTTTCTCGATCTGGATTTACTGGTGCGCCATGGTGAACGCGTCGGTTTGATCGGTCCAAACGGTGCCGGTAAATCGGTGCTGTTCCGGCTGATTTTAGGGAAGTTGCAACCGCTTGAGGGTGAGATCAAAATCGGACCGAGTTCACAAATCGGCTATTATGCACAGGAACACGAAACCCTTGCACAATGGCTAAAACGCACCCCGATTGATCTTGTGCGGGATGTTAGACCGATGGCAGAAGGCGCGGCGGTGACACAATTGCTCAAATTTGCCTTTACCTATGACCAAACCCGTCAACCCATCGGCACATTGAGTGGTGGTGAACGCAGTCGGTTACAGTTGCTCCGCTTAATGCTAGGGAACCCGAATTTATTATTGCTGGACGAACCCACTAATAATCTCGATATTGCCTCGACAGAAGTATTAGAGGAGGCATTGAATGATTTTGAAGGTGCGATCTTTACAATTTCACACGATCGTTATTTTCTCGATAGAATTGTTGACCGTGTGGTAGAACTCAACGATGGGATATTGAACAGATACATCGGTGGGTACACAGATTTTCTTGAAGCTACGGGGAAATTGCAGTTATCATGACGTTTGTCACTTTCGGTTGCAGGGTTAATTGTGATAAAATGCACAATATAATCTCATAGTAGGTCTTGGACATACTTTGCAGGGTAAACACGCTAAATTGCTGATAGGCGGCTTTACGAGAAGTCACATAAAGATCGAGGACTAATTCGGTGCGTGTTTCACCCCATGAAATCCTTTACACCGGATTGGCTGAGGGACGGGTGACCGTCCCTTTATTGTTGCACGGTCATCAAGTTTGTTAGGGTAAAGTCTAAAGTCGTACTATTAATAAATCTATAGTGTTATCACCTCTATTGTATCCTTTACTGTAAAATTTATAGTAACTCACTTATCGAGAAAGCGACTTATTCTTATGGCATCTATACAACCAATAACTCCCAAACCCGGTCAAGAATCCGTTTGGGATTATCCACGCCCGCCACGCGTCGAAGCAACATCTAAGCGGGTACGGGTTGTGTTTAATGGAGAAACAATCATCGACACCACCGATTCCTTTCGTGTATTAGAAACCAGCCATCCACCCACCTATTACATGCCCAAAGACGCGCTTCAGAATGTTGCGTTCCAGAAAACAGCTCGTCGGACAATTTGCGAATTCAAAGGGGCGGCGACTTACTGGACAATTACCGTCGGAGATCGTACATTAAAGAATGGTCTATGGAGCTATGAAACACCCCGCGCTGGTTTTGAACCAATAAAAGGGTATATTGCTCTGTATCCTGCACAGATGGATGCTTGCTATGTTGATGATGAGCAGGTAAAAGCGCAGGAAGGGGACTTTTATGGTGGGTGGATTACGTCCGATATTGTCGGTCCCTTTAAGGGCGGGGCTGGCACATTGGGGTGGTGATATTCGCCAGAATTAACGCTTAGGCACTGGGGAGCACACAATGACGACAATACTTGTAATTGAAGACGAACAGGACATTCTTGAGAATGTGAGGGAATTACTAGAACTCGAGAATTACAGTGTTGTTACCGCTTGCAATGGTCGTGAAGGGGTCGCTTCCGCGATCAAACATAGACCAGATATTATCCTGAGCGACATCAAGATGCCGGAACTCGATGGTTATGGGGTTTTGTTAAAATTACGCAATGACCCACGCACCTCGTTGATCCCGCTTATTTTTTTGACTGCCAAAGGTGACCACGGCGCCCGCCGACATGGGATGGAACTGGGCGCGGACGACTTTTTGACAAAACCGTTCGACCCGCTAGAACTTATCAAAGCGGTTAAAGCACGGCTCGAAAAACAGCAAACACTGGGGAAAGAACGAGAAGCAAAGCTGGATAAATTACGCAACAACATTGTGCAAGCCATTCCTCATGAACTACGCACACCGCTCACGGGCATTCTTGGATGTGCGGAATATCTGATGGAAGTGGAAGACATCCCGATTGAAAGCATCCACGAAACGGCTGAGATCATCATGCGATCCGGTCAAAGACTGCACAAAATTGTCGAGAACTTCGTCGTGTATAGTCAATTAGAGGTTGCCTTCTCCGATGAAGAGCGCATAGCCAAGATGCGCGCAGAATATATCGCATATCCTGATACCATCATCAACACAGTTGCAAAATCAATCGCCTCTCAATATGAGCGCACCGACGATCTGGCAATGACGGGACAGGAGGCGACGATTGGAATCTCCCACGATAATTTTCAGAAAATCATATGTGAAGTGCTCGAAAACGCTTTTAGCTTTTCGCAACAAGGCTCAACGATCACCATTGATTCGATTAGCAATAACGACACCTATACCGTCACCGTGCGCGATTATGGTCGTGGTATGACCCACGAAGACATCGAAAATATCGCCGCATATAATCAATTTAACCGTGAATTCTATGAGCAACAGGGGCTGGGTTTAGGGTTAATTATCGCCAAACGCCTGACGGAGATTCATGCTGGGCATTTTGGTGTGGAGAGTGAACCTGATGCAGGTACAACCGTCACAATGAGCTTTCCGATCATGCAATAGCCTAAAAATTCCTCGTCAGCATTGTGCTTTGCGTGCTCCGTTTATAGTCACTCATATTTGTTTTCACATTAATCACAGCATAAGAGCGTCGGAGAACCGTCAGCTACATTTATTGTCGGTTGTGCTATAATGCCCGCGTTTTGACGATGCAGATAGCACGCAGGGACACAATATTATGCGTATTCCCGGATGGTTGTTTATTGTAGGTATATTAGGCTTTATTGTCTCGACGGTGGTCTGTGCCGGGGTAGCATTTATCACTGCACAGCAATTCGGTGAGGATTCATTGGCGGATGAATTGCCGACCTTCGCGCCATTCGTCGCACAGGCGACGTTCACGCCACCGCCCACCAACACAGCCTTACCGACCAATACACCCCCACCCGGCGTGACCTTTACATTGGCACCGACAGACATCCCACAACCAACCGGCACACCCGACCCACTCGGCGACATCCCGGAATGGGAAGACCCACGACGGATTACAGTGCTATTGATGGGGATTGACCAACGCAGTGCAGTGGACGAGATTGAAGATGCGTATCGTACCGATACCATGATTGTGGTGCAGATTGACCCCGTGCGTGAACGCATCGGCGTGTTATCGATCCCGCGTGACTTATGGGTAGAAATTCCTGGTTTTCGCTCAGGGCGAATCACCACTGCCAATTATCAGGGTGATCTCAATGCGCTCCCACAAGGGGGCCCCGGTCTGGCGATGGAAACCGTCAGGCGTAATCTCGGCGTGAGTATCGACCATTATGTACGCATCAACTTTGAAGTATTCACAACGGTTGTGGATAATATCGCGCCGGATGGTGTGGAGATCGAAGTACGCGAGCAGATTATCGACGAGGATTACCCTGATGCAGGCTATGGCACAATTCGTGTGGAGTTTAATCCCGGTGTCCAAAGTATGAATGCAGAGCGCTTGCTCCAATATGCCCGTACCCGTGCAACAGAAGGTAGTGATTTTGACCGCAATGACCGCCAACAGCAAGTCTTACAAGCGGTACAGGCAGAAGTGCTGAGTGCGGGAGGTATTCTCAATTTTGTATCACGGATTCCGACGCTATACAACGAATTGCAGGAAAATTACACAACGAGCTTCTCGCAAAGTGAAATTATCTCATTAGCGCGTTTGGTCGCGGGTATTTCGACGGATGACATTACCTTCGGCGCGATTGGCGTGGAGCATGTTAACTTCGGCACCACCGGTGACGGCACACAACAGATCCTCTTGCCCATTCAGAGCGAGATTGCTCGTGTGATTCAGGAGACATTCAATCCGAGGGAAACACTCGAACTCAGTCAGGCAGAATTACGTGTGCGCGCTGAGGATGAGAATGCCTCAATCTGGGTCTATAACAACACAGATATTTCTGGATTAGCCGGTCAAACCCGCGACTTGCTCAATAGTTTACAGGTGGACGTGGTTGATGTCGGAAATGTACTTCCATCAACGAGTGACCCGACCACAATCCGGGATTATGGTGGGAATAATTTCTATACCCTCCGTTTGCTGGCATCTTTGCTCGGTATACCGGAAGACCGCATCATCAGTGGTGATGATGGTCTACTTGATAGCGGGATTATGGTCGCGGTTGGACCGGACATTCAGTCATCGCTGACGAGTGACGGTAATTAGGCTGTCTTGATGTTTCACAAACTTTGGATAATTCGATACGCTGGACAAAAAGAATGCTATCCCTACGATCTAAATTATGCTTTTGTAGGGATGTGATTCTTCACTTCCGCTGAGAAAATTTTCCGCATGTTCTCAAAATGCTAACTTAAGAAACAAAACAAAACCGTAGCTCAAATTCCTGCGGTATTTTATACTCTTATACGTTTGCATTGTGGCATATAATCCGACACAATATTTAATGTGCATCTCAATCATTGGACATTATGAAAACACTGATTATTGGCGACATTCATGGCTGTTTTGACGAATTTCAAGCGCTGTTAGACAAGGTTGGGCTGGGAACAGAAGATCGGATTATTGCGCTCGGCGACCTGGTCAATCGTGGACCCAAAAGCGCCCAGGTAATTCGTTTCTTCATGCAACGCAAACACCCGAACACCCACAGTATCATGGGTAACCATGAACAAAAACACCTGCTCGCATACCATCGCCAACAGCGCCCGACTGCGTCCACATTGTTCACACGCTGGCAACTTAGCGAGCATTATCACGCGGCGATTGATTATATGAAAGACCTGCCGACGTACATCGAGTTGGATGATACGATCATCGTACACGGCTATTTTGAGCCTAATATCCCCATCGAAGCGCAAAATGATGATATTTTAATCGGGGGCAATGGGTCAGAGAAATATCTGCGCGATACTTATGAACGCCCCTGGTATGAGTATTATGATGGCAAAAAAGCGCTCGTCGTCGGGCATCGTGATTGGTCAGGAACAATGCAACCGTTCATCTATAAAGACCGTGTCTATGGCATTGATACACGCTGTGTTTATGGTGGATCGTTGACAGGGTTGTTGTTGCCGGACTTACGATTCTATTCTGTTCCAGCAAAGCGCGACCACTTCAAGAAATTTCGTAAACGTTATCTTATTGATGGGGATTAGGGGCATTTAGCCCACTTCAAACAAGCGCAAAAGTTTGAGCGCAACCTGTAAGTTCGTGCGCGTGGTCGGGTCGCTTAGTTCAAAGCCACACAACTCTGCGATGCGCGACAGACGATAATTGAGCGTACTGCGATGAATATGCAACGCTTCAGCCGCCGCCACACCGTTCCCACCCACATTCAGATACACCTCAAGCGTGTTGAATAAATTCGCTTGATTCTCGTTGACCAATTTGCGTAAGCCGGGAGCATAAGCATTGCTCTCTAGCGCTTCTGGTCCGGCGTGATAAAGCGCGTGGATATACCCGAGATCATCAAAATACACATTTGGACCATGTGTGCCAAGTTTGCGCGTAATATCCAATACCTCGCGGGCTTGTTTGTAGGCGAGCCGTACCTGTCGCGCCCCGTGGTGTGCCCCGCTCACGCCGATACGAGCTTTACCTTCCCGGCTGGTGGTTGACCGTAAATCCTCAATAATACGGTCAGGGTCTTCGCTGGCTTGGATTAGCAAAATCATGTTACTGGCATATTGCCCGACAATCGCATTACGATCTCGCGTGGCAACCACATGATTCGTCTCTCTATAAAGGCGCAATAATCGTTGTGAGGTCGCCTGTGGATACTCCACCATTAGTAAGCGATAGGGCACTTTTAGATCAACGCCATAACGCAATGCCTGATCTGTCAGCACATTGAACCCGCTCATCTCGCCCTGTATCAAACGGGTGAGCAAGTTGCCTTTCATCTCAGCTTCTGCGGATTGAATCGATTGTTGGTGCAACATCATCAATGCGGCGATGGTAGCGGCACTCTCAATAGCCACACGGTCAATGTCATCTAAGGGGCGGTCATCGGCGATAATCCATACAAAACCATAAATTTCGCCATGTACCACGATCGGTGCCAGAATGCGCTCCATTTCCAGACCCACATCTGGCATTTTGGGGATGAACACAGGCTGTAAGGTACGGCGAATATCGGGTAAGACCCATTCTTCCAAGGCTTCCACAAGGCGAGGATCAGTGCGTCCGTGTTGTTGTGTATAGCGACGAGCTTCATCTACCGCCGCAATATTGACACTGGCTAATGCGGCGAAACGCTCGGTTTCGATGCTGACGGATTGATTGATTAAACGGGTGAGCAATTGCGCGAGATCTCGCACCCCGCCCCCTTCTAGCACAAGCTGGGTCAGCGCGCGATGAATATCCAAAGATCGCCGGACAAGTGCCATGTTCTCCTGTGCGATGCGTTCATTAGCGGTACGAGCAAGGTCAACAAAACGGGTGGTATATGCAATCTCAATAAGGGGTAATTTTTCCTCATCCGCACACACCCGCATGGCATCGGAGACATGGTCGATCATCCGACCAACTGCAACCACTAGACCAGCCACCTTCTTTTGGGTCAGTTCTTTAATGTATTGACTTTGACCGACATTATCTGCTGGTAAATTGTTCGCGGTGACGAGCAATAACTCCCCACCATTTAACCATTGTGCCGCATCTGGTACGCTGGTTGTGTGTACCCAGACTACGGGTGTATCCAACCCGTCACTACCTGCAACGATCTTTGCGCCAGTAAACGGTTTGAGTTTAAGTGTATCCGCGACGGTCAACATAAAGGCTTAGATCACCACTACTCGAAAATTATCATTAAAATATCGTGTCATTGTGGCATGGTTGTTGTCTGTGAGCAACAATGGCACACTACAAATTTATAAATTTCGTAAATTATCTCTTACTAACCGCGATCTTCTCACTGCTTATGATAAAGTTATTTATGAAACACCATAAAATTATAGCAATGCAGTTTTCTTCACACCCCTAGTAAAAGGGATTCTTCATATGATACCCAAGAAAAAATTTCTGTTACTCTGTACCATGATCTGCATGACGCTACTTGCTACAAGTATTGTCTCCGCCATCACATTGCCAGAACAGATGCAAACTGCCGATCCAGAATGCGCGACTGTTGACCCTGCTACGTTACTCAGTGGGGACATCTCGACGGATGGCACAACCGGCATTGTGACCAATACCAGCCCATACAATTGTGCATTTGATGTGGGTATGGCATCGTATGAGAAGTTTGATGAGATCATTGATAATCAACAACTTTTCGCCAGTGATACAGCCACCGGCATCATGCTCGCACCAAACGAATCAACCACTTTATCTGTCGCTGTACCTGCTTGTGCCACTCA
The DNA here is from genome assembly GCA_034435575.1 of Anaerolineae bacterium. Classification (GTDB taxonomy): domain Bacteria; phylum Chloroflexota; class Anaerolineae; order Aggregatilineales; family Phototrophicaceae; genus JAVJSU01. The sequence continues at coordinate 1,707 of DAOTXB010000598.1, read as the reverse complement.
GATTGATCTATTTGTAGGCAGTGTTTTGATCTCGCTCAACGGTCAACGCTATGGTGATCGTTTGTTGGATGCAATTCATGTTGGGGGCGACAATTACTGCGTAGATGGTGTTGATGATGCCGATAACGACACCATTCTGGATGTAGACGACAATTGTCCGTTCACGCCGAACCCCGGACAAGAAAATCTTGATGGTGATGCTGAGGGCGATGTGTGCGACGATGATGTCGATGGTGATCTTTACCTGAACATCAACGATTGTGCTCCGCGTGACCCGCTCATCAATCCCGGTGCAACCGAAATCCCCAACAACGGTATTGATGAAAATTGTGATGCATCGGATTTAGTCATCGGGTCAGGTGATGTACAAATTACGCTGACGTGGGATAATGCGGATGATCTCGATTTACACGTTTTTGAACCTAACGGCACACACATCTGGTTCGCAAATCGTGGACCCACCGCCACAGGTGGTGTACTCGACTTTGATTCAAATGTAGGCTGTGTTAACAATGGCGCGGTAGAGAATGTTTTCTGGCCCGCTGGGTCATCCCCTGAAGGCACCTACCAGGTCGAAGTACGCGTATATTCAGAATGTGGTGCGCCCTTAGCAAATTGGCGCTTAGTGGTCAATATAGCCGGAGTCGGTACTGTGTTGGATGAATCTGGTCAAGGCGGTGCATTCTTCAGCTTTACCAACGGCGGTATGACATCCACATCCATCACTAGAAATAACACGACACAAGCGAGTGTTGTTGCGAACACTGCGGAAACACGCTTCGCCCATTCTCGCGCCAATGTACGGGTATGCCCAGCACTGACATGCGATATTGTCGATGTGGTAAATCGTGGTGAGGCGATTACAGTTGCCGAACTGGTCACTGGCGATAGCGTTGATGGATCAACGGATTGGTGGAGAATTGTGCTTGATGGACGTACACTATACTTACATAGTGGTTTAGTGGTTGAGTCACAAAGCGACTTAATCTATTGGGTCGCCAAATAGATAACCGCCAATAATTAAATTCACAATCAAGAGAGCCACCCCGTAACGGAGTGGCTTTTTTTAGTGGGAAACTATTGCAAAACACTTAAAATCGGGATCACTGTAGCCCATTTTGAGGCGGCGCTGGAATTACAGAATGCATCAGCTTTTGTTATTTGTATCACTAAAGACGCTGTGAACAACTAACGCATCGCTTCCAATTTTTCTTTGAGCAATTTCGTCACCACAGCGGGATTACCCTTGCCCTTGAACGCACCCATAGATTTACCCATCAACGCGCCAAAAAGTCGTTCTTCCCCACCTAATAGCCGTTCAACCAGCTTGGCGTTTTGTGCGATGACATCATCAATCACGTTGGCAATCGCGCCTTCGTCGCTAACCTGTGCTAACCCTTCACGCTCAACGATCACTTTGGGAATATCACCCGTGTCAAACATGATTTCGAGCACTTTTTCGCCAGACCCCTTGTTGAGTGTGTCGCCTTCTACTAATTTAATGAGTTCGGCAAATTCAGCCGCGTTGAACTTTAGCGTGCCAATATCCTCACGATTCACACTGCTGTTGTTGAGCAATTTCGCTAGCCCGCCCAGCATCCAATTGGCGGCGGATTTTGGATCTACGCCATCGGCGACGACAGTCTCAAAAAAGTCTGCGTAGACCGCTTCGCTGACCAATTGCGTTGAGTCATAATCGCTCAAGCC
>DAOTXB010000597.1:0-1679 GCA_034435575.1 Anaerolineae bacterium | reverse complement strand
CGCCGATGGTAGATGAAGCAATCAATCACCCTATTTATCGCGGATTGAATCATCGCGTTGAAGAACGGATTTTGCGAAAAGCGACCGCCATCAGTGTGACAACAGAGGGTACAGTAAACTTATACGCACTCTCTATGGATGAAATCACTTCTAAAATGACAGTCATTCCCCCTTTACTATCATCACCGTTGATGTCGCAAGTAACGTCTGGCACCGATGATAAGATTCGCCTTGTTTTCACGGGGACACTTTATGCTAATATTCGTCGCCCGGATTTTTTGCTTGGCGTTTTTAATGAACTTCTCAATACATCACTTGGGGATCGCTTAGAGCTGCATTTTTACGGGTATACTACCCAGGTAGAGGAATCATTCGTACCGTATAAGGATCAACTCAATAAGACAATTTTTTTACATGGAACCGTCAGCCGTGATTCAGCAATAAAGGCCATTGCTGAAGCCGATGTACTTGTCAATATAGGCAACACCACAACCTATCAATTACCAAGTAAAGTAGTGGAATATGTAAGCACTGGCAAGCAGATCATCAACATTTCATTGATTGAAAACGATAGTTCGGCCCGATTCTTCGAGGATTACCCTCTGGCGATTGTACTATCTCAGTCTCTTTCAAAACATGCGGCGTCAGAACAACTCTATGCGTTTTTGATGACGAAACCATCACACGTTTCGCCTGATTGGCTAAAGACTTATCTGGCGGAGTATTTGCCACCGCAGATTGCACGACGTTATCTTGACCTGCTCATACATACCACCATAAAGGATGAGGCATGATAATTGATGTCATTGCCGGTGCGCGGCCCAATTTTATGAAAGTGGCGGCTTTATTTGCTATCGCAGATGATTTCCCGACCCTCACATTGCGTTTGATCCATACAGGGCAACATTATGACGAGAACATGTCGGGTTTATTTTTGAAGGAACTTGATTTGCCTGAGCCTGTTCATCATCTGGGAGTTGGGTCTGGCGACCATACAACACAGACCACAAAAATTATGCAAGAATATAATACATGGGTGGCAGCAAACCCGCCTGATTGGGTAATTGTTGTTGGGGATGTCAATTCCACACTCGCGTGTACCCTTGTAGCGACCAAACGTCTTATCCCTGTTGCTCATGTCGAGGCCGGATTAAGGTCATTTGATCGTACAATGCCCGAAGAAATCAACCGCCTGATTACAGATAGCGTAAGTTCGCTTCTGTTTGTAACGGAAAACTTTGGCGTGATTAATCTGGCGCGAGAAGGGCATCCTACAGAAAAAATCCATCTTGTGGGTCATGTGATGATCGATACGCTGTTGCGACAGTATGAGAAAGCAAAATCACTTAAATACTATGAAACACTGGGTCTTCAAACAGATAATTATGCATTCTTGACATTGCATCGACCTGCAAACGTCGATGATAAGCAACAGTTGATCTCTGTGATTGAACAGCTCGAATGGACATCAACACAAATACCCATTCTATTTGCTGTGCATCCAAGAACACGCCAGCGTTTGCAATCGTTTAATCTGGAAGAACGCCTCGAAACTTCCGAGAATATTATCCTGACTCAACCCCTGAGTTATCGTCAATCCTTATCCGTCATGGCGAGCGCCCGTGTTGTTGTGACAGATAGTGGTGGCATACAAGAAGAAACATCAGCTTTAAGTGTGC
>DAOTXB010000596.1:0-5597 GCA_034435575.1 Anaerolineae bacterium | reverse complement strand
ATTCACATTACAGATGGCGGGATTCCAGCGACGGTCATTTCGATGCCATGCCGTTACATCCATAGTCCGGCGGCGTTGATGAGCCGTGAGGATTACGCTAGCGGGCTTAAGCTGATTCAAGCGGTGTTGCAGTCCATCACTTTTGACGATTTTTCAGCCTATTAAGGGGCTTTGATGGCGGACGACGACAGAAAAGAAACAATCAATAACATCGGTAAATTGATCCGTGATTCGTGGGATAAGGGCGAGCCTGCGGGCTGGTTTGAAGAAGTTTACGCCAATGCTGTCTCGGGGACAGGGGTTGTCCCGTGGGCGTTCATGCAACCGAGCGAAATGTTCACCGAGTGGGCACAGGCGACCAATTTGGATGGTGAAGACAAAACCGCGCTGGTGGTGGGGTGTGGTCTGGGGGATGACGCGGAAGGGCTAGCCGGATATGGCTTTAACGTCACCGCCTTCGACATTTCACACACCGCGATTAAGCAGTGTAAAGAACGCTTTCCAAAAACAACTGTGACCTATCAACAGGCAGATTTGCTGAATTTGCCGGATGAATGGCGTGGCAAGTTCGATTTTGTGTTGGAGAATCGCACGATTCAGGCATTGCCGTTTGACCTTGCCGAGCGTGTGATTAGCATCATCAGTGGCTTGGTGGCGGATGACGGGCGTGTGCTGGTGTTGTGTCATGGACGCGACCCTGAGCAAGAAGCAACGGGTATCCCCTGGGCGCTGAGTAGCACAGAACTCGCTTACTTTGAGCAAAACGGTTTGAAACAGATTGCGCTGGATGAGTTTGATGATAATTTCCGTCGCTTTCGGGTGGTCTTTCAGCGGGATACTCAGGAGTAATGATTTGGCAGATAACTGGCATATCCGCGATTTCCGCGCTGACGATCAAGCGGTGGTCAAAGCGCTGATTAATCAGGGATTGGCACAACGCTTCGGCAAACTCAATGCCAGCATGAACCCTGATTTGCACGACATTCAGCGCCATTATGTCGACAAAGACGCGGTATTTATCGTCATGGAAGATACAGCTAACGATCACGCCATTATCGGCTGTGGGGCGTTGATCCACGAAAATGGGAGCGACGCAATCGCCCGCATTGTGCGTGTTTCCGTACATGAGGAGTTGCAGGGACATGGTCTGGGGCGTGTCATCAGCCAACAATTGATTACACGGGCGCGTGAGAAGGGCTATCGTCGAATTCTGGTGGAAACTAATGACGATTGGACAAGTGCGCTCAAGCTGTATCAGGCGCTGGGTTTTGTCGAAGTCAGCCGAACGCCCGTACCCGAACACAGCTATACCGAAGTCAACATGGCACTGAACTTATAAAACGATGACCGTAGAGTAAACCCTACGGCACTACAAACAACAAAACTTATAAAGAACAACGACCAACTACAGGAGCTAAAACGTGAACGAATTGATCCAAAAATTAGTCGAGGCGTGGGGACCATCCGGTTATGAACACCACGTCCGCGAAATCATCCGTGAAGAAGTGCAAGACCTTGCTGATGAAATCACCGTTGATCCCCTCGGCAATTTGATCTGTCGGGTGGGTTCTGGCGGAAAGAAAATCATGATCTCCGCCCATATGGACGAAATTGGCATTATGGCGACCTTTCAAGAGCCGAAAACCGGTTATCTGCGCTTTTCACAGATTGGTGGCTTAATCCGTACCACCCTGCGCGGGAATCGTGTCAAATTTGAAGACGGCACGATTGGTGTGATCGCGGTGGATGGTGGCGGTGGCGATAGCCTCGATGACTTTTATGTGGATACGGATGATGGCGACGGAAGCAAAATAGACGCAGGACAACCCGCGACATTGTGGCGCACCTTTGAGGCACGCGGAAATCGCGTATTCAGCAAAGCAATGGATGATCGTATCGGTTGCGTTGTCGCGATTGAATCGATGCGTAAGCTCAACAAAAAAACCGAAAACGAAGTCTATTTTGTGTTTTCTGTGCAGGAAGAAGTGGGTCTGCGCGGGGCGCGTACCGCCGCTTATAATGTTGATCCTGATGTCGCTATTGCCTTAGATGTCACGCGGAGTGGCGACGAGGTCAAAGGCGCGAAGATGGCGGTCAAGCTGGGCACGGGCGCGGCGATTAAGGTGCATGACCCCGGTCTGGTGGTGCCACCCGGTGTGGTCAAATGGATGAAAGACCGTGCAGAAGCCGATGGTATCCCCTATCAACTTGAGTTGCTCACCGGTGGTACAACCGATTCCGCCGCAATCCAAACCTCACGCGCAGGTGTGCCGAGTGGGGTTATTTCGATCCCGTGCCGTTATGTACACTCGGTCAGCGAAACGGTTGATCTGCGTGATGTACAAGCCTGTGTGGATTTATTGGCGAGTTTGGTCGCGCATCCGGTGGATTTGGGTTAGCTAGCAAGATCGATTATCAACATCGAATAAAAATGGGGACGACAACCGTCCCCACCATGTATGCTTGTGTTGTGAAAGTGTTTGACTATTCCATCTCACCAAAATCCACGCGGACAATTTCGTATTGTTCTGCGGCGGGGTTGTTGAGATAGGCGTTAATAATGAACACTGTACCGTCACGAATGGCGGCGGTGGTTGCGACACCATTATCCGGCACTGCCTCGATAAAGGTTGCGGTTGCCCAATCATCATCACTGGTGACCATGATAACAGCGGAAACCGTCGCTTCTGATTCAACATCGAAGTAATCAGCAACGGCATACAATGCACCGTCTTCGTCCAGCACCATACCATCAGCGCCGAAGGGTACATCAACCTCGACCAGGGTAATTTCATCGGGCGCATCCACTGGAATCTTGTATAATTCCGCTTCTCCCGCCACGGCGACCAGCAAATAACCATCTTCATGATAGACAATGCCGTTCAAGCCGAAGAAGTCACTGCTCAGGCGCTCATCCGTGATGAAGATGTCTGCGTTGCCGTCGCTATCAACCACATAAATTTCCGGCGCGAAGGAATTGGTCACGTAGGCGTTGCCGTCCGCGTCCACAGCGACATCATTCGCAAAAAATTGCACATCTTCCGCATCATTCAAACCGTTCAATTCGGTATAGAAAATCTCTTCGCCCGTGTTGAGGTCATATGCGCCTAACGCCGCTAAACCCTGTGCAGAAGGGTTGAAGAAAATCGCCGAGTCGGAATTGGTCACCAGTAGGCGTTCATTCGCGAGGTCAACCTCAATGCCGATAGTCGCCATAAATGCCTCATTTTCGATGAACGGAGTGATTCCACCGTCGTCATCAACGGCGAACACGGTACCCTCCGCTAACGAACCGAGCAAGAAGCGCTCATTGTTTGAGTCCCACTCGATGCCTTCGGGGGTAAAGCCGGGGCGCTCAATCACAATTTCATCCGGTAATTCATCATCCTGTGCGCCAACGATACTCGCGCCCATCAACAGCGCCATAATCGCAAGTCCGATTCCGGTCAGATAATATCGGTTATTGGTTTTTGTCCTGTGCATTTTTATAACGCTCCACAGTGGTCATATGTGCAAAATTAGTGTGTTATATATGGGATACATGCCCATCTATACACAACTATAGCCTAAATTGTACTGCATTGCGTGAAAAGTGTATGAGGTGAGTGTGTGGATTTAGCGTGTAAAGTTGGGGTGAATCAAAAACGACGCTTTCCGCGTCGCGCTGTCAAAATCGCTAACATCTGTCTATGATACCGAATATACCCAGCTTGATGAAACACCGCAATGTAAATTGTAACCAAAGTTTTATGGGCATTATGCACAAAACAGGGCGAATTATCGCCGAGATATGCTGGCGTTGACGCATGAACGCGTTTCGTGGGATAATTGTCAGCATAAAACACCTATACAATCGACCCAATTTTCTCGCAGACGTACTGTACTCATGTATTCATAAAAAAGGCTATGTGCCGTGTTTGACTTTATTCAATCCATTATTTTGAGCGATTTTTTGATTTTTATTGTGTTCATCGCCATGCTAGTTGCGGTGACCTCGTGGGCATTCCGCGAGCAGGAAGTGCCGGGTTATCTGCTGGGCTGGCTAATCGGTATCTTCTTTATCGTGATTTATAGTTCATTAGTCGGCGATGCCGGGTCAGACCCGGACGAAGAAGCCTTTGAAACTGCGGAGGTCACACTGTCTGCATTTGCGGTATTGGCTCCTGCCTTCGGTGGTCTGATTATCGGCTTCGGATTGCTGTATCTTGTGCGCCTGTGGTCGGGGGCGGGCACGCGTCAAAGTGTATTGATCGCCGTGATGACTGCCACACTCGTGAGCTTTTTGTTCTTCCTAACCACCTCCGACGAATATGCGCGTCGTGTGATCGGTATTTTCGCGCTGGCGTTTAGCATCGGATCATTATCGACATTTGTGTTTAAAATCACGCCGTCGCGTCAAAGAAGCCCACAATCAAGTCGTCCCGGAACCCTCAGCACACAGGAAATTCCTGAGGCGAAAATCAATGATGCCTACGGGCAAAATCGTCTGGAATCCATCCGGCGCTTTTTCAATGGTGAACGCTAGGCGTTTGCTGAATTCGTGCATTAGAAGCATTGTAAGACACTATTTAGCTGATTGATTACATTACAAAGGGAATAGTGAGGGAATAGTGAGGGTTGGTGAAACACCACAAGCTGAATCATTCGAGGAAATCCGTGTCTATGGGCATTCCACCTGCCCGATGGTGCCACCTGTTCTGAGTATGTTGAGTAGAACGGATGCCAAATATGCATATGTCAACATCCACAAAGACGAATCGGGTAGACAACACGTCAAGCAGATCAATAACGGTTATGAAAGTGTGCCGACGTTGGTGTTCCCTGATGGCTCTACGCTGACCGAACCGTCTACCGACGAACTCCGCAAAAAGCTGGAAGCCATCGGCTATGATGTGCCGTTGTTCGCATGGGCATTATCGTGGGTGATGGCGAACCTTCCCATGATGATCGTCTTTGTGATCGTGATTTACGCGCTGTTGAGCTTCTTCACCTAAAACGTAAAAAAACAAGACACCCGTGTGTAATTTTGTGAAAGCAAGCCATGTTTATTGTTTCTTGGCGGGTTTTCTTTTGTGTAATTCCCCGGCATGCCACTTCTGCAAGATTTTGCGTGCGTCCGGTGTACCGATCATCTGTAAGCTGACCGTCACGGCAACGCTTAACATGGTATGTTGTAATTGATATGTCTCTGAGTGATCATGGCTCTTCGCCATACTTGGGTTGAGTACCGCCGGATCAATCTGACCGAGCACGACGACCAGCGCCCTAAAACAGGCATCCGAGCCGATACGCCCTAGCGCACGGGCGATGAGCGCGCGCACCCGTTCATGCTGTTTATCATCATGGAGGATTTTGACCAACTGTGGGACAGCCGGTTCATAACGGGCACGCGCCACAGCCTGAATCGCTTTTTTGCGAATCGTGAAATTTGGATTATTGATATTCTTTAAGGCTTTTTGCACCTGTGTGTCTAATGCCATCATCGCGATTCTCTGCCCTCGTTATGCTTAGATATAAACAATTTTTAGTATATAGAATAACCCACTAAATATGCAAGCAAAAATCACGCAATGTAACAACAACGTTATATAATTCAT
>DAOTXB010000595.1:0-2105 GCA_034435575.1 Anaerolineae bacterium | reverse complement strand
CCCCAGCACATGGAACGATGATTTGCATGTCCTACCCGCTTCACATCTGCTCGAAGGTGCTGAACGCGAATTGCAAGGGACTGCCGGAGCGCCTTATCGTTTATCTGATCCACTGGCGAAGATCGCTCCCCATTATGCGGCTATTGTGATCGACACCCGCCCGTCGTTTTCCCTGCTGACCGAAATGGCACTTGTAGCCGCGACTGACGCGATTGTGCCCGTCGAACCCCGTTATCTGGAAACCGTCGGCTTAATGAGCGTCATCCAGAAAATCCACCGCATCCGCGACGGCTGGCGAGCCCCCAATCTGCGCGTGAGTGGCATCCTCGTCACCAAAATGGACAGACGGGTGCGCGGACATCACCACCTGCTCGATGAAATTCGTTCACATGACTTGCTCGGTCGCTTGTTGTGTGGGGTCATCCCCGCCAACGAAGCGATTTCCTATGCCCATCACAATCACCAGAGTGTTTACGCTTACAATCCGAGAGCATCTGCTAGCAAAGCCTACGCGCAACTGGTCGGATCGCTCGTCCGACGCATCAACACAGGCGGTGCACGATGAGCAAAAACAAGCGTAATACGGAAAATATCGACCGGTTGCTAGCCTCTGTCACCGAAGAAATGCTCGGCACAGATTTTGAAGCCGCCTTTGAAGAACGCGGGTTACGTGTCGAGCGCCTCCTGCTCGATCTTGTGCGTCCAGATCCGATTCAACCGCGACGGGTACTGCCTGAAGACATCCATCAGCGTTTCCACAACAGCCGTCTGACTCCCTCGCAGGCACTCCGCGAGCTGGTGCAATCGGCGCAGGTCATCGCCCGTCAGCACAGTCGCCCGTTCACCAACGTACTCGAATTGTTGCCCGATCCTGAAAAAGAGGAAGATGAGGCAACGGGCAAGCAATCTCCAGAAGAAACGATACTGCGCGACCTCGTTCACCTTGCCGTGACCATCCGCGATGATGGACAGGTGAATCCGCTGACCGTCGTCGATGTCACCGAAGGCGTGACGAAATTATTTCGCATCGAAACAGGTGAACGGCGCTATTGGGCAACATGGTTATTGCGCGATTTTATCCCTGCTTATACCGGTGACGGCATGATCCCCTGCATCATTATTCCCGCCGAAGTCGCCTCACCCTTTCGTCAAGCAAAGGAAAATACCGCACGATCTGGACTGTCTGCCATTGCGATGGCACGACAAGCCGCCCTGCTCTTGCTCACTGTTCATGGTTATGACCTGCCGACAACGTCGGTTGACAACAACTTCTATCGTCAGGCGCTGGATTTAAACCTTCGAGGAAAGCGAGAATACACCGCCGAAATTCTGGCATCGATGGGTGGAATAAGCCGAATGCATTTCAGCAGATACAAGGCGTTACTCAAACTTTCAGACGAAGCGATGGCACTTGCAGATCGACACGATATTGAAGAAGGCAAATTACGCTATGTGATTGATCTTGACCCAGAGTATCACGCTGAACTGATAAAACAGATCATCGACTTCAATTTAACAATGAGACAAATCAAGGAAATTTGTGAGGTAGGAACAATGAACGAAAACCATAACAGTTCCGAAAATCAAAATCAAATACCGAAAACCGCACTACAGATTTTACGTGCATCTCGTCAAAACATAAATCTCACGGGTGTTGATTTAGCCCGGGCTGCAATCGAACAAGAAAAGGATATTGATCTTGCACGAGCACGCCTCAAGAGTCTACTGAAAATAGTCGATCAAGCTATTGAACAACTGCATCAAACGTAATTTGTAACCACGTGGTTACATTTTGGGAGAAATCACATGCACGGAGCACGGTCACCACCAGAAAAAGTAAAAGCCCACACAAGATGGGCTGACAAAAGATGCTGACAATTTCATTGTTATCGACAATATCAATGTAACACAGCTTCAGTCAGCCCGCAACCGAATACCGTCACTTTTCGCCTGCATTTTGGCAGGACTCGTACTTCAGATTCTCAGGTCACTTCCCATGATCTCAGCGCGGACTGAGCTAGGTTCAATGCGCCTATGCACCGAATCGAATAGCCCGAACAAAACGCAATCATCTGAATTGCAATGTTCGTCCGCGCCTGATGATA
>DAOTXB010000594.1:0-5592 GCA_034435575.1 Anaerolineae bacterium | reverse complement strand
CAGATGGGTTTCATTGATGATGAGGAGCTGGTTTAGACATTCTTCGCGCACGGATCGTATCCATTGTTCCATGAAGGCATTGGCGTTAGGCGCCCGAAGAGGGGTCGGGATTACATCAATGGCTTGTGAGCGAAAGACACCATCGAAAGCAAGTGTGAACTTGGCGTCATTGTCGCGGATCAAAAAGCGGATGTTGGGTTGACGATCGGTCCACTGCCACATGATTTGTCGGGCTTGTTGGGTGACCCATGCGCCGTTAGGGTATGTAGGACAATTGGCAAAATGAACACGCCGACTGCCAATCTCAATGAACACCAAGACATAGATCGTCTGCAAAAACAGCGTTTCAACGGTGAAGAAGTCACATGCGACGAGTTGATCCTTGTAGTGCGTCAGCAGGTGACGCCAACCGGGTGAGGTGCTGCGTTGTGGAGCAGGCGGGATGCCACGTCGCTTGAGGATAATCGCGACAGTCTGGTGGCTGAATGTGTAACCTAACTTGAGCAGCTCGCCTTCAATGCGCGCAATGCCCCAATCGTTCTCGCGGGCCAGCCGTACAACCAGCCGCTCGATGTCGTGGTCGGTTCGCGGTCGTCCGCCTCGAAGTCGATGTTGGTAAGTCCATTTCAGTCGGACCAATTGCTGATGCCAACTGAAAAGGGTGGCCGGTTTGACAATGCGAATGACCTTCCCCATGGCATTGATGGTGCGTCCTGTGCTTGCTTTCAGCTTTGACCCCAGCACGACCAGCGTCAATTTCTCGCTCCGTGACAAACGCGGCGAGCGCTTTTGCCTGAGTTCGTAGATGGCTAGCTGCCGCCGTAAGAGGAGAATTTCTAGAACCTTTTTGCTTTCTGATTGCTTCCCCAATCTGACCAGTTCGACCAATGTGGATACGACTTGCAGGACCATGAACCAGATCATTCAGCACTCTTTTCCAACAGCAAGATAGGTGCCTATTCTAACAGCTGGTTCGAGCCTGATCTCGCCCCAGATCGTCGTGTTATGGAGTTTTTTGAGAGTACGGGTATCAGAAGAACCAACCGGCGCTGACGCTATGAACTCGCAACTCAATCAATAACCAATTGTAGTGCTTCGGTTGAACGTAATTGACTGAGGAATCTCACAGGTAGGTGTATCGGCAAATTGGGCATTAGCCGTTGATAGCGCTGCTTCCATAAGCGATTATCACCCTGCAAGATTGAAATTGTGGCTTTATATAAGGGCTTGTTCACACGTAAGCTCAACTGTTGATTGGGGACTGTGCGTATTTCAGCATCAATTATCTGAGGCGATACCCAATCAATATCACTGTTAGTAATGATTGGTATGCCAGTCTGGTTGCGCCACTGATCCGTTTGTAAATAATTTAAGATGGGATTAGCGACGTAACGACCACTTAAAGCGGCTATATCGGCAGTTTCAGCAGCATGTATCAGATTTCCAACAGCAAAGATTCCGGGGGACGAAGTGCGAAGCTGAGAGTCTACCTGTGGCGCTCGGCTGTTTTCTTCCAGCATTAAAGCATGAGATTGTGCTAGTTCATAATCAGGAACCCAATCACCAGTGAAGACCAGCGTATCACACATGATGTCACATCGCCTGTTACTGGCATCGCTGATTTCGACACTTTCCAAACGTCGCTTACCCCGGATCTCGCTAATATAGGCATTGGTAATCAAAGGAATTCGCCAGCGATCAGCAGTTATCAATTTATACATGAAGAATGATTGATGATGTGGTTGGTCTGTCACCATAGCGATTACATCAACCCCAGCATGTTTTAACGACATCAAAGCAGAAAAACTTACATGCTCTGCACCCACTACCACCGCGCGTTTACCAATGGGATGCTGGTGAAGATAAATCCATTGCTGTAAAGCGCCAGTAGTAAAAATGCCTTCAGGGCGTGATCCCGGGATCAATCGTCCCGATCGGGGACGTTCACGGCAACCTGTCGCCAGAACGATGGCATTCGCTACAATTTGCTCAATGCCTGTAGGTGATGTGACCTGCACGCTTTTCTCGCCAGACCAGCCTGTTACCATTGTGTTTGTGGCAATTTCTACGCCGGTTACTTCTGCTTGCTGTACATAACGTCGCGCATAGTCAGGTCCAGTCAAGACCCGGTACATATCCCTGATGCCAAAGCCTGTATGCTGGCAGTGCCTGGGAACACCCCCTGCTATAGCTTCGCGTTCAACAACCAGTATCTTCTTGATGCCTGCTTTGCGGAGTGCGATAGCCGCCGCCAATCCAGAGGGACCAGCACCAATAATGAGGACATCGACATATTTCATTGTACGCTTCTCTCCTACGTTATGCACATTATGCATCGTTTTTGGACTGGTTGATGACCTGGTTAATGATCGCCTTGACGTTACCTGAGCAGTAGAATCCCTGACAGCGACCAAGCTGGGCGCGTGTTCTACGGCGGAGTCCATCTATATCCTGTGCCGGTATGGGGCTATGTAGTGCATCCACGATTTCAGCATGGGTCACACGCTCACAAAAACATACGATAGCCCCATAGTTAGTATTTTTCGCAATGAGTTCAGGAGATTGATATGGACGTGGGAAAGTCTCCCCAATGTTGGGCATCTTAACTGCTTCAAAATCTGATTTCATTTCCAGAATTACACCGCACTGGTTTGTCATTTGCTCTACAATGTATTCAGCAATACCCATTGATGCTGATAGCCCGGTAGAACGAATGCCGCCAACACAGATGTAGCCTTCTTCTGGATAGACAGCAATTTGATAATCACTGTCTTCTGTCGCGGCACGTAGACCCGCGTAGATAGCTGTGACCTCCTGCGTGACGAGTGCAGGCAGAATACGTTCACCCTTAGCCATGATGCTTGCAATACCCTCGACTGTAGTCTCAGTTGCGCTTTTATCATCAATGTCTTCGGCAGTTGGTCCTAGCATGACGTTACCAAAGACTGTGGGGCTAATTAAGACTCCCTTTGTAATCCTGGTTGGGACGGGCAACAAAATATGATTCACCAGAGAACGAGACAATTTATCAAAGACGATTAGTTCGCCTCGTCGGGGTGTTACCTTTAAGTTGCTGTGTCCAAGCATTTGATTGATAGTATCTGCATAGAGTCCCGCGGCATTGATTATAAAGCGTGCCTTTATTTTCGTGGTGGATGATGAAATGATGTAAGCATCTTCTTGCCGGTTTTGGATTGCCAATACAGGCGTATTGAGATACAAGTCGACACCATTGATGACAGCCTGTGTCGCAAAAGCTAAAGGCGTAGTAAACGGGCATATAATGAATTCTCCGTGAACGAATAAGCCCGATAAAGCATGAGCGCCTATGTAAGGCTCACGACGATAAACTTCTTCAGCGGGTATGATTTCAACATCAGTGACCCCGTTTTGGTGTGCTTTCTCCAATAAAGTTGGCAGAGTCGCGTGGTGTGTCTCATCCCATGCAATTAGTATCGCCCCCAATCGCTCAATTGGGATGCCTGCATTAGGTGCATAATCTAACATGCGCTCATAACCCCGCCTGAGCAAGCGCGACTCCAGAGAATCTGGTTTTGTGTCAAAACCCGTGTGCAAAATAGCGGTATTCGCTTTGGAAGTTCCTTTGCCTACATCGTTCTGTGCTTCTAATAATGCAATCGAAAGGGAGTACTGCGCCAATTCACGGGCGATGGCACATCCCACGACACCCGCGCCGATGATAGCAACGTCGTATATGCCGTTGGTAGGTTTCATGAATCTTTGATGTCTTGAATTTGCTGGATAATGTGCTCAAAGCGAGCAAGACGTGTCTCGCGTCGGGTAGCTGACATACCGGGTTCTTTTACCTGCTTAACAGTAACATGCTGTTTGATAAGCTCATCGTCCAGCCATAAACCCGCTTGACGCGCTACCAAATAACAAACGCCGCGTGCTGTGGCTTCGGCATCTGAGAGGATTTCTACGGGGTATCCCAATAAGTCCGCCTGAAGTTGCATGAGCGTTTGATTATTCGTCAAACCGCCATCCACCCGTAGACTTTGCACCCTCAAACCTGTTTCCTTTTCCATAGCTTGCACAATCTGCGTAACCCTCAAGGCGATGCCTTCTAATACAGCATAAATCAAATGCGCTGGCTCAGTATCAAGGCTGATGCCTAGCCAGCCACCACGTATGCTACGATCCCAATAAGGTGAGCCTAAACCTATTTGTGCCGGAATCCATGTGACCACATTGGTTTGCACGCCTGTACACAGCGCGTCAATTTCCTCGGGCAAATCAACCAGATGTAACTTATCACACAACCAGTTGATTGTTGTGCCAGCCGTCAACACTCCCCCATCTAACCCGTAGGTAATTTTTCCATCGCGCATCCATGCCAGCATCGTAAGTAAACCGCGATCACTGCTGATAGATTGTTCACCTGTATTCATATTAATGAAGCAACCCGTACCGTAAGTCGCTTTGATTTGACCTGCATCCAGGCAAGCATGTCCCACCATCGCCGCCGGTTGATCCACGATGCTAGCGATAATAGGAACACCCTGACACAGCAAATCTGTATGACGAACCTCACCAAAGTGTGCTGTGGTTGGTAAAACTTCAGGCATTAGCTCTTCAGGCAAGTTAAACAGTTGCAGGAGTTCGTCATCCCATGTAAGGGTGTGGATGTTGTATAACAAGGTGCGTGAAGCGGTTGAAGGGTCACTGCGATAAACCTGCCCGCCGGAGAGCATCCACATAAACCATGTGTCTAAGGTGCCACACCGCAAAGTTCCTTTATGGAGACAATCTCCCACTTCTGGGACCTTTTGTAACAACCACTGAATCTTACTGGCAGAAAAATAAGCATCGAGATGCAAGCCTGTGCGGGTACGGATAGATTGCAAAATTCGCTCATCCTGCATGAGTGGCATCAGAGCAGACGCGGTACGGGTATCCTGCCAGACGATGGCGTTATAAAGCGATTTGCTGGTTTCTGCATCCCACATGACAACACTTTCACCCTGGTTAGCAATCCCTAAGCCAGCGATTTGAGTGCATGTTACCTGTGATTGCTGTATCACACTGTTAACTAAGGTGACAATATTCCCCCATAATTCCATAGGATCATGCTCAATCCATCCGGTTTGCGGGTGAATCTGTTGGTGAGGCTGATAGCCTTCAGCGACGAAGTTACCAAGCTCATTCATTAAGCCAACAAACGTGCCCGTTGTCCCTTGATCAATCCCGATAACGTAACGACTCATGATGACCCCGACGGTAATTCGATGATACACCCCTCATAGGGGCGAAAAGATAACGCCGCTAAGTCGATAACGCCTGCTTTATCCATCTTTGTTGAAAGCATGACACGCCCTTGAGAAAACTCCGGTATATGTAAATCACACGCTTCATCACTAAAGTTGAGTGCGACCAGAACGCGATGGGTGGCGGTTTGCCGTAGAAAGACCCAACACCTGTGATTGGGCAGTACCACGCGATAGTCACCTTGAAGAAGAGCCGGGTTTTGTTTACGTAAGTGAATCAACTGCTGGTACAGATGCAACACGGATTGCTCGTCTTTCATCAGATTCGCAACATTTTGTTCGGTGAAGTTATTGTCAATCGGCA
>DAOTXB010000593.1:0-4700 GCA_034435575.1 Anaerolineae bacterium | reverse complement strand
ATCCAGCCCTCTGCCACCCAATTGCCCGCACCCTGCTCAAAATCGTCAAAATAGCCGATCTCAGGGATACTCACATCGTCGATTGCCATGTTATTGAGGTTGAGCGCCTCGTCGGTAATCATCTCAAAGCGGAGCAGTACTCGCCCGCCCACATACGCCCTCAGCGACACACTTTGCGCCAGCCATCCGCCAGATTGCCCCGTAAAGCCGTCACCATACGCATTGCCATACGGGTTAAAATCGGTGGTGGTGTTCGCCTGCAAAATATCCCACGTCGCGCCACCGTTCACACTCGCCATCACATAGCCATAATCCCAACCATTTTCGATGTCGTACCACACCTGAAAATTGAGTGTCGCGTTATCCACGCCGGTCAGGTCAAATTCACGGTTGAGCCTGCTATCCATTGAATCTCCGCGATGGCTGTACCACATCCACGCCCCGCTATAAGCATCTACTGGAATGAGTTGCACGGTTTCCGGGGCATCCACGGTGAGCGTGATCTGTTCCGCACCACTGAGGTTGCGGGTGTTGAAGTATGCCCCGCTATATTGATTCGCAGATTCGGTAATCATTGTCGGATAGCGGTTGATGTCCAATACCGTTGCTGGAGATTGTGGCAGAGTCAGTGAGCGATACGTATAGGGGGTGTCTAACTGTTGATTTGAGGGTAAACCAAGCGCGTTGGTAATCAGCCAATCCGCGAAAAAATCATCCATCGTTGTGTCGAACATCGCCAGCACATGCTCGACTGATGTCAGGCTATCTTGTGGGTCTTCGCTCAATGCTTGCATCGCCTCAATACCAAAACGGTCATAGAGATACGTCATAAACAGGGCTGACGCGCCATAATGTGCGGAGATCGGCGCATTATCCGTCCGCCAACTGTTCAATTGTGCTTCTGGGTTGTTCAGATAAGATTCCACTGTCCATAATGCCGTATCGTAGCCGAGATATAACTCCGTAAAAGACGAAAATCCCTCGTCCACCCATGCCGGATCATTGTCATCGACAGCAAAGCGAATCATATGTTGAAATTCGTGGGCTAAGGTGGCGATGGCAGTGTCATTGGCGGTGGAGGTCGGCATAGAATCGGTATTGTAGAAGAACATCTCACGCTGATTGCTATTGGCGCTTATACCTTCCGGGAAGGCATGGCGGGCGGCGAAGTATGCGCCGATTCCACTGCCCAGATTTCCCGTAAATAACACATGCGCCCGTACATCGCTATCGATTCCAGGAAGTGGTTCACTCCCCCATAATGCGCGCACAGCATCGTAGACCTGTTCATCAAACAATTGGACTAAGCGGGTAATATCAGCCGTCACAACAGATGTGCCTTCGGAGACCCATGCGACCAGATGCTCACCGACGACAATGGCTGTTGCCTGCACTGAAAACGTCAGATCATCCGTCGCGTTTTGTACCCAGAAGCTCTGTGTTTGCCCTACTTCCGGCAGGGGTGGCGGGTTGACGGTCAATGATTGCACATCCACCCCGCGTAAACGTGCCGCCAATGCAATACGATCCGCAATCGGCACGATGGTATTTTGTATAGCATCCACAGTGGGGAAGGTTTGCGGTGGATCGTCATTTTGTGACAATGCACTAAAGGATGTCCAGCAAAAAACGAATAGAAACAACAGAAGAAGAACCAAAAAACGGCGCATTACAGCCTCACGCATGTGTGATTAACGGGGAAAAACAAACGGGACGGAGTGTGCCGTCCCGTTCGTGTATTGATACGGTGAAAAGCGTTATTGCATTGCCGCGCCAAGCGTGACACATGCCCGACAGTCACCACTCGGACGGATGATTGCATAACCGGCGGCGGGGTCATCACCATAGTTGGTGAAGTCCACGTTCCAGACAATCATCAGACGAATGCGCCCGTCATTGCGTGACAGTGTTGCCGCTTGTGCCAGCCATTCTGCCTGTTCCTGTTCGGTGGTGTTCGCCGCCCAGTTGAAGTTCGCGGGCAGTGGCGGGTAGCCCTCACCGGTCAGGTAACCAAGCTCCGTGATGCAAAGCGGTGTATTCGGGAAGATGCTGGAATACAGGCTGACCATCGCCGGATAGTAGCGGGTGTAGTAACCACTGTTACCACGCGGGTCGCCACTGGTCGCGGTTGGGGGCAAGATGCCTTCGTTATAGTGCATGCCGAGGCAATCCATAAAGCTCGCCGCGCCGGATGCCGCCATCTGACGCAGGAAGTTATCATCGTTGACAACCGCGCCCGGGAAGGCTGATTCCGCGCCTGTTGGGGCGGGGGCACCACTGACGACGAGGATGTTCTGGTTCACACCCTTAATTGCCTGATAGGAAGCACGCAATAAGTTGGTGTAGTTCGCGCCGCTAATCTGCCCATTGGGCCATTCACGGTCAATGTTCGGTTCGTTCCAAACTTCAACACCATCTGGTCCAAGTGCCGCGACACCAGCGAGGAAGTTGGCGAAATCTGTAATGTATTGCTGACCACCAGCGGCTAATTGTGACGGGTTGCCGACCACACCGAGCAGAATGTTAAAGCCATTGGCATTCGCTTCATTGATCGCACCCTGCGCGATACTCGCAGGATCGCCCTGATTATAGCGAATCTGACGTTTTACCCAGGTCATCCCTGCGCCACGCATCTGGTCAGGGAAGGCGAAGCTATCCACATGACCGCCTAGCTCAAAGCCGGTGTTCGGTAATGGGTTCGGATTTGGATCAGGGTTCGGGTTCGGGTCTGGATTCGGATTTGGATCAGGGTTTGCCGTTCCACCGGGGATGTTCAATACAGTGCCCGGGAAGATCAGGTTCACATTGGTGATGCCGTTGGCGGTGGCAATCGCCTGTACAGTGGTGCCAAAGCGACGGGCAATCGCGCCGAGCGTGTCACCGCGTACTACCGTGTAGGTTGACGGTGCTGGGTCCGGGCTTGGGTTGGGGTCTGGATTCGGGTTCGGATCAGGATCAGGTGTGACACCACCTGCCGGAATAATCAATTGTTGACCCACAAAAATTAGGTTGACGTTGCTGATGTTATTAACACTCGCAAGTTCAGATAAACTCACGTTGTAGCGCAATGAGATACGGAACAGGTTTTCACCTGCACTGACGGTATGGGTTTGTTGCCCATCCTGTGCGGCAGTCATGCTGACACCGAACAGAAGTGTTAGGGCGAACGCGCTCAGAAGAATAATGATACTACGGCGCATAGATGCTCCTTTACAAAGAATGTGCGTTAGGACGAGTGACTATAGTTTAATATGTTATACAGATTTCCGCTAAGGGCAAACACGTGATCCGATCTTTGTTTTTTTAACCTCCCAATTTGTCAAACAGTTTTTAATCACGGCTGATAACATACCTTTTGTACAATATGACGGTAATTCACAGCAAATGGTTTCAAATTTGGTTAAAATGCACAATAAATAGTATGTGAATTTAGCAAATATTGACCCATTTTGTTTGGTTCATATAAATCTATAATCGTCGCATTCGTATATTTATAGCAATAATAACCAAGTGGAGTGATAAATGGTGCAGTATACTTTACCTGATAGTGCAAAAGCATCACCTGCCGCATTACTTAAATGGGCGGGGGAAAATGATGTTAAAGAAATTGATATTCGTTTTATCGACCTAAAAGGTGTTGTTCATCACTTTAGTATGCCAATTGGCGCGGTAGATGAAGGCGTATTTGAAGATGGCTTCGGCTTTGATGGTTCAAGCGTGCGTGGCTTCCAGACAATTAACGAATCTGACCTAATTTTGATGGCAGATTTGGACACAGCAATCGTCGATCCCTTCTTCAAGATGAAGACCCTCGCATTCAGTTGTGATGTCTATGATCCCATCACCCGTGAACCTTATGGGCGTGACCCGCGTGGTGTGGCGAAGCGTGCAGAAGCCTATTTGAAATCTACCGGCATTGCCGATACCGCTTTCTTCGGACCAGAAGCTGAATTCTTTATGTTCAGCAACGTGCAATACGAAACAGGTTCAAATGTGAGCATGTATCGTGTGGATTCTGGCGAAGGATTCTGGAATAGCGCATCCAACGACCCATCAATGGCATACCTGAACCGTATCAAAGAAGGGTACTTTCCACTTCCACCGAATGACAAGACACAGGACATTCGCGCGGAAATGGTCGAGATTATGATGAATTCTGGCATCGCGGTAGAAGTCCATCATCACGAAGTCGGTGGCGGTGGTCAGGCAGAGATCGACATGAAGTTCGACTCCCTGCTCCGCATGGCAGACAATTTGATGCTCTACAAATATATCGTCAAGAATGTTGCCAATGCACATGGTTTAGCGGCGACCTTTATGCCCAAGCCCTTGTTTGAAGATAACGGTTCCGGGATGCATGTCCACCAGAGCCTGTGGAAAGATGGCGATACCCTGATGTATGGTGATCAATACGCCAACCTCAGTAAAATGGCGTTGCACTACATTGGCGGTATCCTGAAGCACGCACCGGCAATTCTGGCGTTCACCAACCCGATCACGAACAGCTATCGTCGTCTGGTACCGGGTTATGAAGCACCCGTCAATCTGGTGTATTCTAACCGTAACCGTTCTGCGGCGATCCGTATCCCGACTTACCTCAACAGCCCGAAAGCGAAGCGTATTGAAACCCGCTTCCCTGATCCTTCCGCCAACCCGTACTATGCCTTCCCGGCACTGTTACTCGCTGGTCTGGACGGCAT
>DAOTXB010000592.1:0-1526 GCA_034435575.1 Anaerolineae bacterium | reverse complement strand
GACAACTTGTCCATTGATGATCGAAACATCGACCTTTGGTGTGCCACAAAATACCAGCGCCGCCGTTAGATCGTGCATCGCACCCGCAAATAATGGATTATCTACGCGATAAGCGACAAAATCAGCTGACATATCCGGCGCAAGCGCACCAATATCATCGCGTCCCAGTACAGATGCACCACCAATAGTTGCGATTTCAAGCGCTTCACGTGCCGTCATCCGCGATGGGTCAGGCTCGCCATCCACGCGCTGTAACAGCATTGCCATGCGTGCTTCATTCAGTAAATCTCCACTATCATTAGAAGCAGAGCCATCCACCCCAAGCCCAACCTTCACACCAGAATCGCGCATTTGACGAATGGGCGCGATACCGGAGGCAAGGCGCATATTTGACCCTGGACAATGGCAAACGCCCGTCCCGGTTCTAGCAAACAGGTCGATTTCTTCATGATTGAGTTGTACACAATGTGCATGCCACACATCATCCCCTATCCAGCCGATGTCCTCAGCATAGTCTCCCGGACGCATCCCAAAATGCTCAAGACTGTACGCAATATCACTGATGTTTTCCGCAAGGTGCGTATGCAAGCGCACCCCATAACTTCGCGCTAATTTCGCGGATTCGCGCATTAAATCCTGCGATACAGTGAATGGCGCACATGGCGCAATCGCGACCTGTAACATGCTGTGGCGTTGTGCATCATGAAATTGCTCAACCACGCGACGCATATCACGGAGAATCTCTTGCTCATCTGCCTCAACCAGTTTATCCGGCGGTAATCCACCTTTACTTTCACCTAAACTCATTGCACCGCGTGTGGGATGAAAGCGCATTCCGATGTCTTGCGATGCGCGAATTGTATCCTCTAAGGTGATGTCATTGGGATAAAGATACAAATGATCGCTAGACGATGTACAACCGGAGAGAATGAGTTCCGCCATCGCCATTTTTGCTGATGTATAGACCATTTCTGCGGTCAAGTTTAACCAGATTGGATATAGCGAGGTCAACCACCCGAATAATTCGCTTTGCTGTGCGATCACGCGTGTCAGGCTCTGTGACATATGATGATGTGTGTTGACCAGACCAGGGATCACAATATGGTGCGACAAGTCTAATATTTCGTCGGCTTGTGCCATGTTTGGCGGCAAGTCTGCCATAGTACCGACATAATCTACCACACCATCACGAACAAACAACGCACCGTCAGTAAGTTCACGGCGCGTTGCATCCATCGTAACAACCGTATGAATATTTTTCGCTAACAATGTTGCCATAACTTTTAATCCTTAAATTCGGACAAAAAGTGTAGCGCGACAGCTGTTAACGAACAAGGGAAAACCTGCTAATCGCTAAAACCGGCATTCCGCTTGCCATTATCATGACCATCGGGCAAGTCCTGGCGACCCGTGAGTACTTCGTCAATTAGCCCGTATTCCACGGCTTTCTCAGGGCTGAAGTACACATCACGATCCATATCTTGCTCAAGAGTTTCATAATCTTGAGCCGTGTGCTTAACGAAGAT
>DAOTXB010000591.1:0-14530 GCA_034435575.1 Anaerolineae bacterium | reverse complement strand
GAGCGGGTAACGGGACTCGAACCCGTGACATTTTGCTTGGGAAGCAAACACTCTACCAGCTGAGTTACACCCGCAACTTAGCTGAAATTATAGGGTGAAGGGGTTGCTGTGTCAAGATATGGTGATACATAACACATTACCTATGATCTATCGAAGCATTCAATGTTGACTTGATAAGATCATGAACTCTAGAGTTTGTGTCTTCCATGATTTGACGTGAAGTTGCCCACATGAACCACCATGTTATGATCGCAACGATTGAACCAATTAGGTTACCTACTAATAATGTCAAAATTATGACTAATATAATGGGTATTTTGCCAAACTTTGTTATTGGCAGTTGATCGTGGGTAATTGCACCAGTAACTTTGACTTTTGTTGCCTTTTCGTCAAATTCTAAAGTGACTTTTGTTTGTGTATATAAATACTTGATTTCATATGTTTTCTTTTGCACATTATTGCTTGATTGATTTGTGGTTGGATTAGGTTTTCCATATGATCGATCCCACGAAAGCGATTTTATTCGTAAATCACATGTGTCAATAGACAGATCAGTGACTAGGTGTATTGGATAATAGTCTGATAAATCTGTCACAAAAGTCCTTTCCAGATTCTTAATGATTTTTTCGAGACATCTAATTTGTCGAAGATAAACGAAACTCTAACAGCAGGCTGACAAACGTAGTCAATCCGTACACTTCACGCCTTTTCCATCATGATATAATATCGTGGCTTACGAAATGCATAAAGGTGTGCATCGTCTTGACACGGTATGTTAAGTATCTCGCAATAGGATTAATCGCTAGTATTGGCGCGATTATTTTTATCTCTACACAAATTGACTTTGATTTATTCAGCGATGCATGGCGCGATGCGCGATATATCTATGTTTTGCCCTGTATCGTGCTCTTGTTACTCGGTTTGTTCGGGCGGGCGGTGCGCTGGCAGGTGTTGTTGGACGGACGCTTAAGTTTTTGGCGATCATTTAGCATCGTGAATGTCGCGTACCTCATCAACGGTTTCATCCCATTTCGTATCGGAGAATTAGCGCGGGTGTGGTTGGCATCGCGTACAAAACCACCCATTGCTTACCTTACTACTGGCAGTACCATTGTGGTTGAACGCTTGCTAGACCTGTTGGCAGTGGTGTTGATACTAGCGCTGGCGTTAGCGTCTGGTCCGGTGCCAGAATGGTTACAAGTTGTCGGTATGACGAGTGGCGCGACTGCCTTGTTCGGGTTTGTAATGCTGGTGTTTTTGGCACGCCAACGCGATATTGCCCATAAATTACTCAATAGCATTTTACGAATCGTCCCGATACTGCAAAAGATCAATCCGCATACCCTGTTAGATCATGTTTTGGATGGCTTAGTCCCCTTAGCGCATCCGTATACATTGGCGTTGGCATTTTTCTGGACAGGATTGAGTTGGGGATTTTCGATCTTAGCCGGGTATATATTGATGTTTACCTTTTACGATGAGGCGAGCCTTGCCGCGACGTGCCTATACATTGCGGCGGCGGCGTTTGCGATTGCTGTGCCTGCTGTTCCTGGCAATGTGGGAACATATGAAGGGGCGATTTTGCTCGCACTTGGCGCGGTGGGGTATGCGGATGATACGAATACAGCGACGGCGTTTGCGGTAATGGTACATGCAGTAAATGTGGGTGTGCATGCGTCCACAGGAGTGATTGGCTTTATTCAGGAAGGGGTCACGATTGACCAATTATCGCAAGGAGTCCGGCAGGTGACCGAAGCAACCGAAGTAGAAGTCAACGAAGTAGGATCGGTCTAATGTCTACAGAAACTAAAAAGCTCAAGATTCTATTCTGCATCCTCTATTATTTACCACATCGGACAGGGATGCCGATTTATGTACAACGCATAGGCGAGGAGCTTGTCCGGCGTGGGCACGAGGTCACGGTGCTGAGTGTAAAGCATCAACCTTACCTCAAACGTGATGAAACAGTAAATGGTGTGCGGATTGTGCGCTTATGGGCACCACCAATTCCGATTAGTCGCGGGATGATTATGCCGATGTACCCGATTGCGGCGTATTTGCTCATGCGAACGCACGACGTTGTCAGCGTTCACACACCCATGTTGGAAACCGCATTGTTGAGCGTGCTAGCAGGGTTAACAGGGCGCAAGACCATTCCAACACATCATGGGGATTTGATCTTGCCGGAAGGTGGCATAAACAAGTTCATCAAAAACACGATGTTTGCGTTCTATAAATTCTTGGCGCGCCGTTCGCCCAAAGTGGTGGGATATAGCGATGATTATGCCGATCACTCCTATTATCTGAAACCCTTCCGTGACAAGGTCAAGGTGATTTATCCGCCGATTCATATGCCACCCGTGAACCCGGAGCGATCAGCACAATTGCGGGCTGAATGGTCACATGAAGGGGGTCCGGTGATTGGTTATGGGGGGCGCTTTGTTGAAGAAAAACGCCCTGACCTGCTGATTAAATCGCTCGAAATTATCAATCAGAAATACCCGAATGCACGGGTGGTGTTTGCCGGTGAATATGATATTCCTTATGAAGATACCTGGGAGAAATATCAGCCAATTGTTGAGCAATATCGCGATCAATTGATTTTTCTTGGCAAGATTGACGATATGGATTACATGGCAGATTTCTTCGCGGCATGTGATGTATTGGCGTTGACCAGCCAGAGTGAATGTTTTGCGCTAGTGCAGGTGGAAGCAATGCTGTGTGGTACGCCAGTAGTGATGACCAATACACCGGGCGGGCGCGTTCCGGTGACCGTGACAGGTATGGGTGAATTAGCACAATCCGGCGATTGGCAGGATATTGGTGAGAAAATCGTCACGGTGTTGGAGGATCCAGAGAAATATGCTCATAGCCGTGAGGCAATTGAGGAGATCTTCTCGTTTGAAGGGACTGTAGACCAATACGAAGCGTTATTCAGGGAGCATGCGGCGAACAATGGTTGATGAATCCACGCTTGAATTAATGACCCGCAATGAAGCAGACATGGCGTTTAAGCGACGGGTACGCACGATCTTTGAATGGATTGCACCAAATGGGGATGATGTCATTCTTGATATGCCCTGCGGACGCGGATTCTATGTGAATATGTTGCGCTTCGCGACTGAGGCGACGGTTGTTGGTGCAGAATTGGATTGGGATGTGCTCCAAAAAGCACAACATAATGTCGGGCATTTGCCCGATATAACGCTTAATAATGCCAATATTTATGCATTACCCTATGGCGATGCAACTTTCGACTCGGCGATATTATCCGAAATTCTGGAACATATTGATGATGATGTTGCGGGGTTGAAGGAGATTTTGCGGGTGCTTAAACCCGGTGGCGTGGTGGCAATTACTGTGCCCAATGCGAATTACCCTTTTTGGTGGGATCCAATTAATAAAACGCTAGAATCACTGTTTGGCATGCACATTCAACATGGACCATTCGCTGGAATTTGGGCGAATCACGTGCGGTTATATACCGCTGAACAATTGCGTTTGGCTGTGCTGGATGCTGGTTTTGAAATTGAAGAGGAACGCGCTTTCACACATTATTCGTTCCCCTTTATTCATAATCTGGTTTACGGTTTTGGCAAACCCCTGTTAGAATCAGGTGCATTGCCCCAGAATATGGCGAAAGCGGCTGATCGCACCACGTTTGATCAAAACGATGGCAGTTTGCTTAATCCGATTAACCTAGGGCTTGCAGTGTTCAATTATTTTGACCGACGGAATGTGATGAGCGAACCGGCAGGGCGGTCTACGGTCAATTTGTGCATAAAGGGACGTAAACCACAATGATGAACGATGAACAAACACCCCAAAACGATCCTGAAGAACAAAATCCCCACGATGATTGGGTGGAGGCGGATGATTTAGAAGCGCCAACTCTGCTACCGGGGAACCAACCGCGTCCATCAACTGATGCGGAAGAGTTTGATAGCCCGACAACCTTCCCGGAACATGACGATTCTGACATACTTCCCGACGATGGGGATGTGCCGGATTGGGAAGAGGCAGATGATCTGGAAGCACCAACCCTATTACCGGGGGCAGACCCACGCCCGGACATACCAGAAGAAGAAGATTACGATGAATTTGAAGGACCAACTATTCTGCCGGGGCGTTCTTCCTTAGACGACGAACCCGATCAGGCTGAAGCGCCCGGTATTTTAGACAATGATGCATTTCCTGTGCCAGTTATTCCACAACCCATCATGACAGAAACTACCACACAGGATGCACAGGAAAACCCACAACCACACCGTAATTTTGAAGACTTAACGCTGGCTGAGGTCACCGGACACTTATTTCGTGCGCCGGTGGCAACCTTTCGTACCTTAAGTGAGATTATCCGCACGCCGATCTGGTCAGAAACACCACAATCAACCACTGTACCTGCACCCATACAGCAAAAACCACAAAATACATGGGCGCTGGTGTCCATCCCTTTTTTTGCAAGTAGGCACGAGACACCAACTGCGGAACCTTCCACATGGACAGCGGAGCGAAGTCGCGAGCTTATCCGCTTGAGTCTTTATTTTATTGCCTTCGCGGTGTCATGGTATGGCAATAATATCTTTATCAGTGGTGGGATGCTCAACCGTACCGAAGGAAATCAACTGGCGAAAGGGATGCCTTACCTGATCGTCGGTTTTTTTGTGTGGATTGCCGCCGAGGTCTTTTATCATTGGGATGATCTCCGGCAATGGGTGAGCAGTCGATTTACCACTCAACCAGAATCAGACGCTCATTCTGAGCAAAGTGTAATACCTGTTTCAGACGAAATTGAGGGCGAACTGTCGCCAACGCCTGCTCAACAGACGGGTTTTGGCGATGTACCCATGACCGCTATGTTGACCGGTGGCGTGGTCTTGTTCAGCGCGTTGACATGGTTAGGCACATCAAACAACAGCTTTACAGTCACTGGTTTTGGAGCTTGGATAATCAGCATTGTACTTGTAGTGACTGCGATGATGCCATCAAATCGCTCATGGCTTGATGCCTTCGGGTGGTTGCAGAAAAAGGTGCAATCGATCCGTATTCGCGTGTCGCCAACCGTGGTTGCATTGATCGTTATTGTGCTATTTGGTGCCTATTTTCGCCTCGATAATTTTGACACTGTGCCACCGGAAATGACCAGCGATCATGTCGAAAAATTGTTGGATGCACAACGGGTGTTGGAGGGCGAATACAATGTTTTCTTCGCCAACAATGGCGGGCGCGAACCCTTCCAAATGTATGCGATGGCATTACTTTCACAGGTTCCGGGCTTTGGTATGGATCATGCCTCGTTGCAATTTTTAGCTGTGCTAGAAGGGTTAATAACGCTCCCGCTTCTATGGTGGATGGGACGCGAGATTATTGGCGAAAAAGATCGGGCACTCGGTAACGTTGTCGGGTTGACATTAGCGGCGCTGGTGGCGGCGAGTTATTGGCATACCTCGATTACACGGCTGGCATTACGTATCGTCCTCACGCCATTGGTGACATCGTTGCTGGTTATATATCTTAGCCGTGCCATGCGACATAACCGGCGCGTAGACTTTATCATTACCGGGTTGATTCTGGGCTTCGGCTTGTACACTTATCAAGCCGTTCGTATGTTGCCCGTTGTCATTGTGGTTGGCATCATTCTCGCCCTGATATTCCGCGCACGCACAATGAAAATACGCTCACAATACGTCATCAACCTTGCCGCGCTGGTGCTGGTTTCCGCTGTCGTTTTTGTCCCGCTGGCACGTTACTGGAATCAATTCCCTGAGAATTTCTGGCAACGTACCGCAGGGCGCTTACTCGGTGATGATGTGATTTATGAATATGACGAAGCAGGGAATATTGTCAGCGAGCGTAACGCTACTATTCAGGAACGAATTGAAGCGTTTGGTGACAATATGTCTGCGTTGGCGAATAATCTCCGCAATGCCCTTTTGATGTACAACTGGAAAGGTGATGTCGCGTGGATTAATGGCGCACCAAATCAGCCTGCGATGGATCCGTTCAGTGGGGCATTATTGATTATCGGTTTAGCCGCATGGCTCGTATGGCTGGTCAAAAAGCGTGATGTGGTCTTATTACTTATCCCAATCATGGTTTTTCTCATGTTATTGCCGTCGGCATTGTCAATTGCAATGCCAATCGAAAACCCTAGCGCGACCCGCACAAGTGGATCAATTCCACCCGTGTATTTAATTGCGGGCTTTCCCTTAGCATTAATCGCGCTGTCCCTGCGCCGTGTCATCAACAATAATCTAGGTGGGGTGTTAGCGTCATTTTTCGTTGTGCTAGTTGTTTCTAGCGCGTTTCTGGTCAATAGTGGCAGATTCTTTGATGATTTTCAGGACTCATATCTCAATTCATCGTTGCCCTATAGCGAAGCTGGCAATTATCTTGAGGGATTTGTAAACAGTGGTGGGGCTTATGGCAACGCTTATGTTATCGCTTATCAGCATTGGTGGGATCATCGCGCAGTGGGTATTGAAGCGGGCATTATGGATTATCCAAACGGCATCCTGACCCGTGAGGAAATCCCTGATGTGTTGTATGATCGCTGGCGCTGTGGTGATAATTTGTATCGTATGAACCCTGAACGCGACCTGCTGTTTTTCTACAATCAAAATGATGTGGACACCGATGAATACCTGCATGGATTGTTCCCGGAAGGGCGATCAATTCTGTATGATAGCTACCAGGAAAATGATGATTATTTCATTTTCCGCGCACCAGCGCTGACATTAGATGGCATGATTCGTTTCAATGATACCTATGTGCGTGAACGCCGGTGTTGATTTTTCCCAACCTTTGAGGAAAATATGTTGCCGGTGTGTATAGAAAAATAGCGCGTACACTGTGTGCATCGCCCAAGTATTGTTTATTAAATTGGCGCTATTAGAGGCGCTGGCTGGTAAAGTTATGCAGAGCACAATCACAGAAACACAATCACCATCACGTAGTTCTCGGCTGAAAATCACCCGTTTGGATGTGATGGTTTCGGTATTGCTGGTGTTCATTATGCTTATGGGTGGGTATTTTCGTTTCACGGGCTTAAACTGGGACGATTTTGTACGCTTTCATCCTGATGAACGCTTTTTAACGGGTAATGTTGCCACTGCGGTTAACCGTAACTTTTTGAGCTTCACGGGTACAGAACCGGCTGATGAACAATTGGATCGTTGTCTTGCACGTTATCCTGATACCGGTGGGGTAGGTGGATATTTTGATACCCAATGCTCGGATTGGAATCCGCATAATGTGGGACAGGGTTTATACGTTTATGGCACGTTGCCATTATTTACTGCAAAGATCGCGGCACAATTTTACGCTGATTTTACCAATAATTCGGTCTGGAATAGTTACGATGGTATTCACCTAATCTGGCGAGCTATTTCTGCGACGTCTGATATGATAGTGATTCTGTTGGTGTTCTTCCTCGGACGACAGATGCATAATCGCTGGGTAGGTTTACTCGCCGCCGCGCTGTACGCGTTTGCCGTCTTCCCGATTCAGCAGGCACATTTTGGTACCGCTGACCCGATGTCCAATTTATTTGTGATACTGTCGATTTTGTTCGCAGTACGCGCACAGGACACAGGAAAACTCACGGATTATGGCGGATTTGGCATCGCGTTCGGGCTGGCGTTGGCGAGTCGTGTCAATATTGCGCCGATCATGGGGCTGATTATTGTCGTCGCGCTGATGCGTATAATCCCTGCATTTACCACAAAATTGGCACCTTCTGCGCGTGATCGCATCATTATCAAGAATTTTTCTGGGCTGTTGCTTGCTGGTGCGCTCACATTTTTAGTATTCCGTATATTAAACCCTTATGCCTTTGAAGGTCCGAGCTTTTTCGGAATTTTACCCAATGAACGCTGGTTGACAGATATTGAGACAGCGCGTGAACTTGTCAGCGGAAACTCTGATTCACCACCAAACTTCCAATGGGTGAACCGTGTTGATTATTTGTTCCCGCTACAAAATATAGTGCTATGGGGAATGGGTCTTGCGCTTGGCGTGGTCGGTTGGTTGGCATGGATATGGTCGGGCTGGCGTGTGTTATTCCGTAAACCGGGCGCAACCCGCAATATCCTGATTTTTGGCTGGATTTTAGTTTACTTCGGCTGGCTTGGTCCCAATTGGGTTGCGTCCATGCGCTATTTCTTACCTTTGTATGCGCCCCTTTCGATTCTGGCGGCGTGGATGTTGTGGGAATTGATTCAACGGTCAGATCGTCCATCGATCAAACCCTGGCGACGGTATGCGGCAGTGGGGTTAACCGCGGTGGTCGTGGGCTTTACGTTGCTCTGGGCAGTGATGTATACCAATATATACCGTAATCAGGCAACATTTGTGCAGGCTTCACACTGGGTATGGGAGAATATTTCCGGCGATTTCTCTATGCAGATTGATGGTGCAGACAGTGACGCACCGCTCATCAATATTCCTTTTGATAATACCTTGCTTGGGCGCGATCATCCTATAGATACTTATTTGCTTGACTCCGCTTCCCGTCATTTTGATGGTGAGACACGGTCTGTGAACTTTGTCCCATTGGCAGACGGCACAGTATCGTCTGTTTATGCACCACATCTCGGCGAACTGGGTGCTGACGATGATCCCGAACAAGTTATCATCACTATCACACAGGCTTTTGGGGCACAAGCAGATAGTGAGCAACCGATGGATGGTGTGGTGCTTGCTACGGCAACCCTATCAGATAATCTTGATCGTAATGAGCATGTGCTTGGCGATAGTTACGATATTGCATTTGACGAACCATTCGAGGTAGTGGCTGGAGAGACATATCGCTTCAATCTTCAGGTAGAAGGTGGCCCACTGGTGAGTGGGTCAGTGATGGCGTATGAATCTGCTTGGGAAGAAGCGATGCCCGCGAAAGTGTGTACATTGCCGGATGGCATGACTCTTGCTGATAATCCGGCTCCGGGATTATTGGGCGCGCAGGAATGTAACGGGCGTGCGCCATGGGAAGGTCTGCTCAATTTATATTCACTAGAAACGCATTGGGAAGATATTGAGCTTAAGCGTGACCGTTTTCTGACCATTCTTGATCAAACAGATTACATTATACTGCCCACCAATCGACGTTATGATACGCATTCGCGTAATGAGTCGCGTTGGCCCATGACGAATGCTTTCTATGACGCGCTATTTAGTGGTGAACTCGGTTTTGATTTACGCATATATTTTCAAGAAACGTTTGAATTTGGTCCGCTAAGAATCTCAGATCAACATTTGCCGATATATGACTCGCCGGCATGGTTGAATGAGTTTGAACCAGAAGAAGCGTTCAGCGTCTACGATCATCCGGTTGTGTTCATTTTTGAGAAGTCCGATGATTTTTCGATGGAGCAAGTACAGGAAATCCTGTATGGCGTATCGCTGACACGGATCAACGGCGGTTATTATGGCATTTATAACGATCCAACAGTTGCAAGTGTCGCGGTTAGGGATTCGCTGACGGCAGATGAAGCCCCGTCTTTGTTAGAATTTACCGATACGATGGAAGATATTCAATACGACGGTGGCACATGGTCTGATCGGTTTAACCGCGATAGTTGGGTTAATAGTAGTGGCGAAATTATAACCGTTGTGGTGTGGTGGGCGACGATTGTGTTGATGGGCATTATCGTTTACCCGTTGTTGTGGCTGGTGTTGCCCGGTTTCGCGGATCGTGGTTATGGATTCGCTAAAATTCTGGCGATGTTCTTGGCTGGTTGGTCAACATGGTATCTGGCGACCATGCGTGTGCCTGTCTGGTCACAAAGTGGCTTGATCGGGGCATTTTTTGTAATTGCCTGTATCAGTGGCGTAATTATCTGGCGTAACCGTGAAGAAATGGTTGATTATGTGCGTCATCGTTGGCGCTTACTCCTCACAATTGAAGTTTTGTCAGTTGTACTCTTTGGCGTGTTTGTGCTGATCCGCCTGACCAATCCGGATTTGTGGGAGACAACCTTCGGCGGTGAAAAGCCGATGGATTTCGCCTATTTCAACGGTGTACTTCGCAGTACGATCTTCCCGCCGATTGATCCCTGGTTCGCTGATGGCTACATCAATTACTATTACTTCGGCTTTGTGATTGTGGGCGTACCCACGTTGATTACGGGTGTTGTCCCCTCGGTTGCCTATAACTTAATCATCCCGACGCTTTTCTCTGTGACAGGGTTAGCGGCATTTTCCGGTGCGTTCAACATCGTCAATGGGTGGAAGCGTGTCGTTGCCTCACCGGATGGTATTGAGTCCACTGAAAGTGATGAGAACGCGTCACAAAATGTAATCGCTGAGTCGACACCGCCGTCTAAAAAAGTACGTCCGCAGGCGGTACGTCGCCGTTCGATAGGAAACCCATATATCGCCGGAATTGTCGCGTTACTGCTGGCGGTTTGTCTGGGCAACTTGGATACTGTGCGTGTATATGCTAATGGTGTTGCACGCCTCGGTGGGTACGAAGTTCCGCAAGGTTTACAGAATTACTTGGTCGGCGAATATACGGACGATTATGTTGAACAATTCGGAGTATCACCAAACGATGAAGCGATAATCAATATTGCGAATCAGGTGACGACGCGTGTTGCACAGGATAATTTTGGCGATCAGGTCGAGTACGAAATCCATAAAATAACATCGCTAGCAAGCGGATTTGTGACTGGTATCACGCGGATGTTGAATGGCGAAACACCAAACATTGCGCCGAATCGCTGGTTCTGGGCACCGACACGGGTAATCTCTGAGATTCCAACAGTAGGCGGACAAGCGATCAATGAAATGCCGTACTTCACCTTTTTGTATGGCGATTTACACGCGCATATGATTGCAATGCCATTGATTCTGTTCGCGGCGATGTTCGTTTTTCATGAAATTCTACTGGCTGGACGTGACAAGCGTAGCTGGCAAATCCGGTATTTGACGCTGGCTCTTGGTGGCATGGTGATTGGTATGTCTAAAGCCGTCAATACATGGGATTATCCCACATTGATGATTCTTGGGGTTGTTGGCTTAGGGTATGCGTGGTGGTTACAGTGGGAGAAGATCAATCGCTGGTCATTGCAGGATATGTTCTTGTATGTAGGCGGTTTCGTAACAATTTCCGCACTCGCTGTAGCGCCTTATGATCAATGGTTCGCTACGGCTTTTACTGAATTGTTACGCTGGGAAGGTGGCACAACACCGATCTGGGCATATCTGGATATTCACGGCTTATTCCTGTTCCTTGCAATTTCTTTGATGGTCTGGGAAACGGCGCGCTGGTTACGTTCGGTACAAGTGAGAGATTTGCGCGGGCAATTACTCCCGTTAAGTGCAGGTGCCTTTGCCTTACTGGTGCTGTTGCTTGTCGGTGTGCTGTTCTTCTTTAACGGTGAACGTGTTGCATTGATTGTCTTGCCATTAGTCGGTTGGGTTGCGATTTTATTCTTCCGTCCGGGACAATCGCGCGTGATGCAATTTGTGTTAGTGCTGGTCGGGTTGTCGCTGTGCATTACATTGGGCGTGGAATTCTTCGTGCTGAGTGGTGACAACGGACGACAGAACATGGTCTTCAAATTTTATTTGCAGGTATGGTTGTTCCTCAGTCTAGTTGGTGGTGCGGCATTCGCCTGGGTGATTAGCAATTCACACTTCTGGCGTGGTGCGCTACGCAGTGTGTGGTACAGTTTTGCAGGCATCCTATTTTTTGTGGCGGCTTTATACCCGATTATGGCGACACAAGGTAAAGCTGTATACCGAATGGCACCGGATACTTCGACAACACTGGACGGCATGGCGTTTATGCAAACCGCGCAACACTGGGAAGGTGGGCTTGTTCCCGGAGAATTCATTGAATTGGTGCATGACTACAATGCAATTCGCTGGTTACAGGACAATGTACAAGGCTCACCCGTTATTATCGAAGCACAGGCGGAAGGCTCACTTTATCGCTGGGGCGGGCGCATTGCCATTCATACCGGTTTGCCATCGGTTGTTGGTTGGGATCATCATCAAACACAACAACGCTCATTGGAACCGATGCCTGGTGTAGTACGTCAGCGTGCGGCGAATGTGAACGCGTTCTATACCACACAAGACATTAGCATCGCCGCACAAGTTTTACGGCAATATGATGTCAGTTACATCATTGTGACTGCGTATGAGCAGGGACGCTATGGTGAATCCGGTGGGTTACAGAAATTTGCACAGATGGTTGCTCAAGGTATGTTAGATATTGTCTATCAGGAAGGAGAGGCGACCATTTATCATGTCAATCATGAGGCGCTACCGTTACCGGCAGTTGCATTTAACGTCATAGAAAGTGGTGGGTAATTTACGGTGATAATTGATTGGTTAACCCGCGAAGGGTGGATCATAGTAAATTGGTGGCTGTTGGTCACGCTGGCTGGTATGGCGGTTTTGCCGTTGATGGTGCGTATGATGCATGGCTTACCGGATAAGGGCTATACGCTGGCACGTCCGGCGGGGATATTGCTCACATCTTTCGTGTTCTGGTTGTTGACGAGCTTCGGGTTTCTACAGAATACATCCGGTAATATCGTGTTGGCATGGTGCATGGTGCTGGCGATTTCGATTACGGTATATGCGCGCGTGCAAACCCCCTTTAAATGGCGGGATTGGTGGGCGGAAAATCGTAATGTCGTCTTTTTAGGGGAGCTACTATTTCTGGTATTACTGGTCGGGTGGGCGCTATTCCGTGCTTATCAAAACGGCTTGTTTGGTACAGAAAAACCCATGGATCTTGCGTTCATGAGTGGTATTTACCGCAGTGAGCAGTTCCCGCCTAACGATCCCTGGCTTTCTGGTTACAGCATCAGCTACTACTATTTCGGCTATGTGATGGCGGCAATGCTCTCCAAATTGAGTGGTGTGTGGACGACAATTGGCTACAACATGCACATTGCGATGTTGTTCGCGCTGACCGGACTCGCATCATTTGGGGTGACTTATAATTTGATCCGTTCACGTGCCTTTCGTTTTGTGCGTGCCGGTGAATTTATCCGCAACGATAACGCATCGCCACAGCGGTTAGCACTTGGTTTTGGTGTGCTGGGGGCGGTATTTGTGATTTTAATGGGGAATTTTCAGGCACCATTAGTCGAATACCCCTATAACACCGGAACAGCGTCTGATGCTTATCTTGATTTTTGGGATATGAACGGGCGCTGGGAGCCTGTTCCCGAAGGTGTGGGGTCGGATGATGTAGCACGCTGGGATAATTGGTGGTGGTTCAAAGGCGCACGCACAATTAGCGATCAAAATTTACTTGACCCTGATGTGTTCTCGCGTGATCAATTGCACGTTGAAGCGATTGCAGAGTTTCCACAGTTCAGCTTTTTACTTGCGGATAGCCACCCGCATGTGATGACGTTGCCTTATGTATTACTGGCGATTGGCATTGCACTCAATGTGTTGCTCATCGGGCAGGCACCGGATACCATGCGTGTCATTTTCTATGGTATTTGCGTTGGGGCACTGGTTTTTCTCAACACATGGGACACGCCAATTTACATTATGGCGGTGCTGGGGGCAGATGTGTTGCGCCGGATGTTGCGCTATGGTCGCTTGCTGATCAATGATTGGATACAGGTAGCGATATTGGGTGGCGCATTGTTGCTGATTACCGTGATCGCATATTTGCCATTTTTGGTCGGGTTTCAGTCACAATTGGGCGGCATTTTACCCAATTTGATCTATCCGACTCATTCACCACAGTATTTCTTAATGTTTGGACCGTTCATTCTGTTGTTACCGTTTTTTATCGGTCTGGAAGTATGGCGGGCACGGCGCGAAGGGCGGATGAATTGGTCACTCGGTGGGCAGACTATATTGGTCATTATGGCGGTGATGGTCGGTACGATGATACTGTTCACGACGCTTGGATTGCTCAATAGTTCAGTTCGGGAGACAGCACTGCGCTTTATTGATGATAGCGGCGGACTTGGTGAAATTTTGCCAGAAATTTTGGGACGGCGTTTAAGCAGTATTCCGATGCTGATCTTATTAATCGCCGGGTTCTGGATGGTTGTGGCTCGCTTGTTCCCGCGTTACACACAGGCAAACGCAAATAATGAAAATCAACGGGTGGGTTACACTCCCGCCGCTGGATTTGCATTAATGCTGGTTGGTGTCGGCTTATCATTGTCGCTCATCCCCGAATTTGTGTATTTGCGCGACAATTTCAACACGCGTATGAACACGGTCTTCAAATTTTACTATCAGGTGTGGGTGGTTGTGAGCATCGCCACCGCCTATGGTTTGTATACATTCTTCGCTGATGTAGATGATCGTCCGGCGCTTCCGGTGCGGGCATTCGCAGGTGTGACGTTAGCTATTGTGTTATTGTTGGGCGCGTTTTATCCCATAGTGGGCATCTATAGTCGTGCGCTGGTCGAAACCGGGCGTATTAACGTAGAAAATCCCGCCGACTTGACCCTTGATGGTGGACGAACTGCTGTAAGCGTAAGCGCCAATGATTATCAGGTGTTGATGTGCTTGAATGATCTGGTTGATTTTGGTG
>DAOTXB010000590.1:0-4200 GCA_034435575.1 Anaerolineae bacterium | reverse complement strand
ACTTATGCTACAGCCAACCCCGCCGTTGATGATTATCCAATCACCGAGGTCACATGGTATGGCGCAAGGGCATATTGTGAGTCAATCGGACGACGCTTGCCGACAGAAGCCGAGTGGGAATATGCGGCGCGTGGTACATCCGGCACCGTCTTCCCGTGGGGCGATGAATGGACATATGAGGCGGCGAATGTACGCGGGACGGTCACTGTCGGGCAAACGATTATCGCAGAAGTGCAACCCGTCGGTGGATTTCCGGTTTATGCCAGCCGTGATGGTGTGAGAGACCTCGCCGGTAATGTCGCGGAATGGACAGCGGATTGGTATGCGGATGACACTTACGCCACGCTTGCCTCTCGTGTGCTAGACCCCACAGGACCCGAAAATGGCACCGAACGTGTGGTGCGTGGTGGCTCATGGGATGAATACGCCTTTTTTGCCCGCAGTGTGCAACGCAGTCATTATCCGCCAGCAACCACATCATCCAACATTGGTTTTCGCTGTGTAGCGGATTCCTAGTCTTCCATAATCACGCCGGGGAGCACGATCACGAAAGTTGTGCCTTCGCCCGGATTACTTTCGATAAAAATATTGCCACGATGTTGTTCGATAATCGTTTTGACAATCGACAACCCCAGACCGCTACCCTCCTGTTTCATGTGTTCGCGCTCGCGCACGCGTGAAAATGGTTGGAACAACTTCGGAACATATGCCTCAGGAATACCAAGCCCTGTGTCCTGTATCTTTATCACAAGTTCATCATCATGCGTTTCCACAATCACCGTCACTTCACCACCTTCTGGCGTATATTTGATGGCGTTGGAGATCAAATTATCCATCACCTGAGTCATACGCTTGCCATCAATATTGGCAACGACATCACCATCCGGCAGGTCGACATACAACCCGATCTGTTTTTGCTTGGCGGAGAGCGCGAATGGATCAACACTGTTTGTAATAAATGGCTTGACTGCCAGCGGTTCTGGCGAGGGGTCGATGCTGGTTTCCATCTGAATCAGATCAAGCATATCGCCGACCAGACCGAGAATTTTCTTGACTCCGCCACGCATTGTATCCAGATAGCCCATCAAACTTTCGTCATTACGGATCGCCTCATCACTTTTCATCACCTCTGTATAGCCGGTGATGAGTTGTAACGGGTTCTTGAGGTCGTGGGTGGCGGCATAGATAAATTTTTCGCGCATCTGCGTGATGGTTTCAAATTGTTGGCGTTCTTGCTCGCGCAATGCCTCAATTTCTCGCCGTTGACGGATCAGTGTCAGGTGGCTGTGTACACGCTTTTCCACCTCGCGCAATTGAAATGGCTTGGTGATGTAATCCACACCGCCCACATCAAACGCCTGCACAATGCCGTCTAGTTCATTCATCGCACTGATAAATATCACAGGAATATCTGCGGTGCGTTCGTCCGCTTTTAAACGACGACAAACCTCGAATCCGTCCATTTCTGGCATCATAATGTCAAGAATGATAAGCTCCGGCAGTTGTTCCGCAACGAAAGCCAGCCCTTCTGCACCACTACCGGCGGCAACAGCGGTAAAGCCATTTTTCTTAAGCATACTGGTGAGCATTCTGGCATTCGTCGGAGTATCATCAATAATTAGAATCAAACCTGAATTTACAATCATTACAGTCTCCCCGTTCGGCAATGGTTTGGCTAGCATCACGTTGATTTATCGCCAATGAGCCAACAAATCAGGCGTGATGGAATCGATTACAAAGTAAATATAGATTACCTTACATTTCGTATAACGCAAATGAGCAACACATGGTTAATCGGTGAATATTTTCGATTATCGGAGGTGCTACAGGGCAATAAAAAATACGGGACAATCAACAAAGATCATCCCGTACAAGAAACAGTGCGTACTGAGGGTTAGCGTAATTCTAACGGTGTGAACTGGGTTGCGTTGAAG
This sequence comes from Anaerolineae bacterium, assembly GCA_034435575.1. Classification (GTDB taxonomy): domain Bacteria; phylum Chloroflexota; class Anaerolineae; order Aggregatilineales; family Phototrophicaceae; genus JAVJSU01. The sequence goes on along the minus strand of DAOTXB010000590.1, from coordinate 2,266 downwards.
CCCATAGTCGCTTGCAGTGGTACCCTGGTACTGCTCTGTACATCAAGGCTATAGTCCAGATAATCACATTGCACAACATCATCATCATACGCACGGTTAAACACGACCAGATAGGTGTGGTCATAACTGCTAGTGTTGATTGTGCCGAATGTCCGCAACGGAATGACCGCCGCATCTGTTCCCTTGATACCAACTGCATAGACTTCTAATTCGGTGTCCGGTGCGTTCAGCGTAATGTCATACACACCCGGTGCCGCCGCCATTTCAAAGTAGTTCACGCCTAATTCTTGAATACCGTTGCCAGTAAATGTCCACGTGCCCGCACCATCAATAACCTGTTCCAGCCACACGGTTTGATCTTCAAACGCAAACGTAAAGTTATAGTCGCGCACCAGATTGTTGAGGTGATAACCGACTACGGTGTCGGCGATATTGGTACCATAATCCAGCAGAGTCGTCTCTAACGCCGTCCAACCATCATAAATGGCGATGTTATCCCACATCCGAAGTGGGGCATCTTCTGCCACATTGCGTTGCATGTATTCGAGGAATAACCATGTGCCATAGATACCACTACCGGTCACATCGGCATCACCATCACCACCGAAGCAAATTTCAGGATAATTAAAGACCTCTTCGACATAAATTGTCGCTTCTTCTTGCTCGGGGAAGGTGATAGTTTCCATCCAACTTGCGGTTGCTTCAAAGTACCATGAGTAATCCGAGTAATCGTAACCATATTGCACTATATGATGGAACTCATGCGCGGCGGTTGCTCGCATCGCCCGTAGTGGATCATCATAATTAGCGTAATCGTTGTCGAGCACAAGATACGCCGCCCGTGCAAATTCTTCGACAATTGACGTGTTCGGATTATCGCCAATCGGTGATGATGAGGTAACATACCCGTACACATCATCAAGGTTTGTCAGGTAGACATCATAGCGCCCGTCACCACCCAGTACACCATCCGGCGGTGGCGCGATCCAACCTAGCTGATTCACCTGAATCTCAAGCACTTCTTCCACAGCTTGACCGACCAATTCCACGTATTCAAATGTGGTTGCGTCCACACCCTCTAGCGTGTAATGAATGCGGAAGTTCGGCGTGTCATAGGTGAGCATTTCACCCGTGAGTACGATCCGCATCGCCGCCTGTGCCAGATTCGCCTCGGTATCAGTCGCATAATACAGCTCTAACTGATAATCTCCCGGTGCGCCCGGATAATTGGTCACAATAACAGTATATTCGCCCGCTTCCTGTGCAGTGAATGCAAATTGTGAGTTAAAGGTCTGGTAATCAGCACGGTCATCATTAGACACAATGTCATTGCCATCGGCATCGCGCAGAATCAACAGAGTATCCATGATCCCATCCGTCTCGTATACCGCCGCGATCAAACTTTCTCCCGCTTCTAGCGTCACCGGATACTGGTCTTCATCATCATCATCCACAATTGTTCCGGTAAATGAAAGATCAGGCGCACGGTCTGGCGTGGTTGTAACTTCCGGTGGCTGATTGGTGCCTGTCGTTGCCAGTTCACCCGCGTTCGCCTCGCTCACAAAGTTGATGCTGAGTTCATAGTCACCAGACGAATTGGGGAAGTTCGTCATCACAACAGTGTAGGTACCGCCAATTGGCGCGACATAAACAATCTGTGAATTGAGCGTTATTCCCGGTTCACTGTCATCATTGCGGGCGACTTCTTCGCCATCCGGTCCGTCGAGCACAAGGAATGTGTCCAGATCACTATTCACGGTGGCTTCTGCGGTAATGACCACACCTTCGCCAGCCTCCAGCGTGATTTCGTACAAATCATCCGGCACATCGTCGCCCATGTAACCGGTATAAAACAGATCCGCCTCAGTTCCCGTGACTGCGATGGGTTCGGTGCCGAGTAATGCGTTGGCATCTGTGCCGCTGATGTATTCAACGGTCAGTTCATACGTACCTGTGGAACCGGGGAAATTGCCCATCACAATGGTGTAATTGGTGGTGCGGTCTGCTACATAGACAATCTGTGAATTGAAGGATGTACCGGGTTCATAATCGTCGTTCTGCGCGACTTCTACACCCTCATTATTTTCCAGAATCAGCAGTGTATCCAACCCGCTATCATTGGTGGCAACAGCCGTGATGACGACACCCTGTCCCGCGATGAGGTTGATCGTGTAGCGGTCTTCGTCTTTATCACTCAGGATGTCACCGGTATAGATTTCGGTTTCGCCAACTGTCTGGTTATTAGTTGTGGTCTGAGTATCGGTAT
>DAOTXB010000589.1:0-4544 GCA_034435575.1 Anaerolineae bacterium | reverse complement strand
ATCAAGTCAACAAGTTTGTTGATGGTAACACGCGTATTGCTCCCAAGGTTGAATGCGCCTGAGGCAGTATCCGTTGTCGCGGCAAGGTAATTCGCTCTTGCTACATCATAAACATTGACGAAATCACGCGTTTGTTCACCATCGCCGAAGATAGTCAATGGCAAGCCGTTAATCATGCGATGCGCGAAAATGGGGATAACATTACCATAAGCATCGTACCGTTGGTTGATACCATATACATTGAAGTAACGCAGACACACTGCACGCATGTCATACAATTTCTCGTAAGCAAGCACCAATTTTTCAGAAGCAAGTTTGGTCGCTCCATAGGGAGAATCAGGATCAATCGGGTGACTTTCATCGATTGGAAGGGTCTTAAGCTCACCAAAAATGCCTGCTGACGAGGTAGAAACAATACGCTTGACATCATGCTTACGCATAGCTTCCAGAATACGTAATGTGCCGATTACGTTGATCTCTGCATCTTCAATCGGATGGTCAATACTACGTTTATTGCCTACAGAAGCGGCAAGGTGAAAGACCACATCAACATCCTGCATCACCTGATCAACATCTTGCTTATTGCGGATGTCACCTTCAACAAAATCCACCTGTGGCAAAGCGGTAAGATTATCCGCATAACCTGAAAGCAAATTATCCAGTACGGTCACCTGATGTTTTTCCGCAAGTAATAATTTGGCGATGTTTGAGCCAATAAACCCGGCGCCCCCGGTAATGAGTGCTTTCATTGTTATTTCCTCTGTTGCAACATATCAAGGTAAAAAACTATTTATTGAACGAATATACTTTCGAATAACTTCTTTGTAATATGCTTGATGAAAAGGTAAATCATCATTCAGTATGCGACGTAATTTATCAATTGTGAATATTTGTTGATCTCCAATTTGCAACGTTTCTATAGAAGTGGGTAAATGCAAATCTTCCTGAATCACGGCAAATATTTCTTGTATAGATACAGAAACCCCTGATGCAATTATGATCGTTTCATTGACAATTGACAGCTTTAACAAGCGAATCAAGATTTCTGCGAAATCGGCAACATCGACAATATCACGCTTCGCTTGTGTATACAGTGTAACTTTTCCCTGTTTTGCTTGATGCACCAATGCAGGGAGTAATTGCGCCTTATTCTGTTTTGCGCCAACAAGATTAGGTAGGCGTAAGATCAAGTAAGGTACAGTCGATTCTCGAACAATCGCTTCGCATAATAGTTTGTGCCGACCATAAGCTGTATCGGGAAATACCGGGGTCGTCTCACTACGCTTTTCATCAATTTTGCCATAGACGGCGCCACCGCTAGAAAAGTAAACAACACGATGCTTTGACTTCAACGCAGATTTCAACGTTTCATATAATAGCTGATATTCACGATCAAATGCTGTTGTCTCTGTCGTTAGGGAGTTAGCAACACCACTGGCAAAAATTGTGATACTTTCCACATCATACTGATAGGGAAGGAGAGAATTAGCAATAAGCCCTCGTCCAATGATCTTCATTTAAACCAGCTCACTTGCACATCGCGCATCATACACTATGGGTATTTCTGCAAAATAGCGAAATGACGTGCCCATTTAGGTGGTAATTCAAATCTGAACGATTCTTTATGGGTTGCTACAAACTCATCAACCGCCGCCTGAGCGCCTTCAGAGAAATACCCATAATCATCAATAACAATATAACCACCCGGCGTGAGTACATCATCCAAAAACTCTAACCCAACCTTGATGGGTTCATAAAAATCGAAGTCAATATAAGCAAAACACACAGCCTCCGGCATTTTTGCAGTTTTAACAGTATCTTCGATAAATCCGGCAACAACTTTAGTACGATTTCTCGGGAAATTGATCGTGGAAAGACGATTGAGGACAACCTCTTGTTTATAGCTAAATACACCTTCGTATGCTTCGATTGATCCTAACCCAGCAACATCATCGATGAGGACATCTTTTTCAGTTGGAGCAGGTAAGCCTTCGAACGAATCCAATAGCCATAAATTTCTATCCGTTTTAAGAATCTCATTACCCAACAACGCAGAAGTTGCACCATGCGCGACACCAAATTCACAAACATCACCCGCCACATTTAACGACTGATGTAAGCTATTCAGTATCCACATGGCTTCACTGATCGTTGTCCCCATAAGATTATACAAAAGTTCTTTACGACCTTCTGTATAAGGAAGACCAGTAAATTGATACTGAACTAACGCATCGTGGAGTTCCTCTACAGTAAGATTGTATAAAATTCTAGGAACTAGATTGCTGGTATCTGCCTGATGACTTCCAGTACGGCTAATCTGTACGCCTAATGGATGAATAATACGGTTGAATGTACGTACAAGTGGCTTAATCATTACGTTGCTTCCATCGTTTATATGGAGATAATAGTGGTCGGAGCATCTTATAAGCAAATTCGGGCAAGAGCAATGCCCCATACTTCCATAATGCACGGCAATCTTCATTGATTATCCAATTAAGAGGGTATAAGCGAAAAGCCTGAAGAAAATGCTGTCGACGGTCACTGTAATTTGTAGCACGTGTACCCGCCTGCACATGCGCGGAAGATAACGCCTCATTCCGTAATTTCAGAACATTTTGGGGTAAATCATCGCGCATAAAAAAAGTTTGCATATAATTTACGATTTCGATACCAACCTCATTACGATAGGCAACACCACTACTTGCGCTATGTGTGCGATGAGTGGCAAGGAATTGCGGAATATGCGCTAGCGATCCGTGCATTGCTAAGCGAAACCAAAAATCCATATCAGTTACAAACCGATAGTTCGTATTTCGCCCAGAAACAAGTTCAATGCCTGATTTGCGGATCATTGCGCCAGGTCCTGGAACACATGCGACTCTACGAACCATTGTACTGTAATCATAATCCCAAGCTAACCGTTCCTCAAGTGATTGTGAGTTTTCATCAATTTCTACCCAGTCAGGATAAGTCGCATATACATCAGGATGCGCTTGCAAATACTCAACTTGGCTAACAATGGCTCTTGGTAATAATGGGTCATCGCCATTAACTACCATCACAAAGTCACCATTTGCCATGCCGAATCCACGATTGACTGTTTTCGCTTCTCCCATATTAGCGTGGGCTTCAGCAATAATCTGTCCAGCATATTGGCGTAATACTTCATTAGTATGGTCAGTAGAGCCGTCATCTAAGACAATATATTCAATCGATGGATAATCTTGTGCAAGAACACTATCGATTGTTTCCGCCAGATAGTTTGCATTATTATATGTGGGTGTTATCACTGTGACGAGAGGTGGTAAATCGTTCACAATTTATCCTTCAATTCGATGATAAATTTCGATTGCCTTTTCTTTTACATCTCGTCGATTGAGCCGCGCTTGAGCAGTCTCTAAATTAATCTGCGCCGCACGATCAACAAGATCATTATCAGTAAGGGCTCTTCGTAAAGCATTTGCGACTGCATCAACATCTTCGGGCGGGACAATCAAGGCTGTTTCGCCATCTTTCACCCACTCATTAAAACATGCCGTATTCGACTGAATAGGTAATGCGCCCATTGTCATCGCCTCAAGCATAGATGTACTGATCGCATCGGAAATACTTAAGCCAATATAAACCCGCGATCGCCCAAATTCTTTCAATATCTCATTATGCGATAAATGAGGTAATATCTTGATATCCAAATCGGTATCTTGTTGCAAAATTTCTGCCGCGATATGGACCTCAGAGTCCGTGGAATAAATAGCAATAGTATAATCCTTAAGCAAATCACGACAGCTTGCAAATGCTTGAAGAGCAACCAATGCTCGTCCAGCAAAGTGTTGATACCCTTTGAGGATAACCTGTTTACGCTCAGAAACCGGGTCTTGACGCGCTGTAGAATTGAACTCGTCCAAGTCAAAACCACCTGCATTTGGCAGAATTGGATACACTACCTGCCCTTTTAATCCCATATCCTTCGCTAACTCCACATCACGTTCGCATTCACAATCATAATAATCGCACAGTTCTAAAATTGATCTGACTTTATCTCTATGTGCGTTTAATCGTCCAAATAAATACACATCGCTTCCATAGTTTGTTGCAATCCACTTCGGGAAACGCGTTCCCATCCGCTCTTTAACCGCTAATGCAAGATAACCTGCGTGTTGGAATTCGATAGAATGCACAATGTCCGGTCGAATTCGTTCAATAACCCGTTGCAAAGTATCTACTCTATAATCGGGGTTACGGCGTGAGCGTAACAAGGTCAATAACCGGGCAATCGACCAGAATATAGAAGCAAGTGGTTTACGGACGAAAGGTAAGCCAATCCGTAAACCGCATTCTTTTACGGATTCATCTAAATTGGTTTGTGGTGAATAAATGGAATGATGTACGGTTATGTTACGAAATTCAGGTAAAACAAGACCAACATCGATACTAGGAAAAAGGTGGATATCCCACTCTTGATCTGTAACCTGTTGAATCCACCTTAAAACATGCACACTATTTGGAAATGCAACAAAAAGAATTCTCATTAACGCATTGTTTCT
>DAOTXB010000588.1:0-5974 GCA_034435575.1 Anaerolineae bacterium | reverse complement strand
AGGCAAATCGTGCGGCTGATTTCCTTTACAACGTGCTCGGCATCGAACTAATCGCCACCATCCATGATGGTAGTGACTACGGTGATGGTCTGGTTGCCGGTGTAACCGCCGCATTTGAAGAACTCGGTGGTGAAGTTGTCTTTGCTGATGCGATTAACGTTGGTGATACCGACTTCCGTGCGCTGCTGGATAGCGTCTCAGAAACCGACGCGGCACTGATTTACTTTGCTGGCTTCAACCAAGAAGGTGCTCTGCTTGCTGAACAACGTCTGGATGCCGGTCTGGAAGACCTGCCCTTTGTCGGTGCAGATGGTATCTTCGGACCAGAATTCATCAACCTTGCAGGTGATGCGGCAGAGGGCGTATTTGCCAGTTCACCCATTCCAACAGATGAAACCTACGAAGAATTTCTTGCCACTTACGAAGAGGTATTCGGTATCGAACCCACTGCCGCCTTCCACGCTTATGCCTATGATGCAGTGAACATGCTTCTTGATGGTATTGAAGCTGTCGGCGAAATCGACGAAGACGGTAACCTCGTTATCAGCCGTAGCGCATTGCTAGAATTTGTCCGTGAATACGGTGCAGAAGAAGCCATTCCTGGTCTCTCCGGCGATCTGTCATGTGACGGTAGCGGCGAATGTGCTCTGGGTGGTTTCAATTTCTATGAAGTCGTTGACGGTTCTTATGTACTCGTCGAGATGGAAATGGAATAAGATTGAAGCAGCCTGTCAGTAAAAACTACTGATTGCTAAATAGTATTACACCTAACAATGAGGTGGGTTTGCAACTGCAAGGTTGTTATAATCCACCTCTATGTTTATCCCATACACTTCATACTTGAACCAATTGACCACGGGGGATGATGATGGTTACAGATACGGTGGCTTCTACCTCATCTGACGAAATCAACCGGCGACAGCCCATGCTCCAACGTTTTAAGCGTTGGATAAGAAAAGACCCTATACAGCTATTTCTATATATTTGTGGTGGGCTAATTATGTTTGCCCTGCTCTATTCTGCGGGCACAAACATCGCTGAAGGCGATTTTACCCTCGAACGTTTTCTTAGATTATTTGTTTTCGGGTTAGCGCAAGGCAGTATCTACGCGCTCATTGCCCTCGGCTATACACTTGTGTACGGTATCCTTGGGATGATTAACTTCGCACATGGCGAGGTCTTCATGGCTGGTGCATATATTGGATTTTTCGCAATCTACCCGATGGCAGAATCCGGCTTTCTGGCAAGGCAACCCCTCATCGGATTAACCATCGTTTTAGTCGTAGGCATGAGCACTTCAGCAATCATCGCCGTGCTATTAGAACGCATTGCATACCGCCCATTACGGGGTGCGCCACGCCTTGTACCACTTATCACCGCGATTGGTGCATCAGTCACACTTCAACAATTATTTTTGCGCTTATTTGGTGGCTCAACACGCACCTACCCGGATTTGAACTTATATGTATTTACGGGCACGGTAAGGGAAGAATGTGAAGTCTTCGCAACAGAAGGCATTACGACTGGTTATGATCTCACCCGCCCCGTCTTTGAGTATGAACGTTGCCTCGGTATTGATGTGATACGCGGTATTTATGAGATACAAACGCCGGGCACAGTGCTCTATTTACGTTTATTTGGCGTTATTTTTCTCGCACTGCTCCTACTCAGTGTACTGTGGTTCTTATTCCGCAATTCCCGGATCATCTCCACAATTCAAAATACTGTGACTACGCCGTTTTCATCACGTCAGCTGATAATAGCATTGACAGTTGCTATTCTGCTTTCTGGTGTGCTGGCGATTATCGATGGCAACAGTGGGGCTGGATGTCGTATTAGTGCGACGAGCGCAGTAACGACAGGCTTCAATGGTGCAACATCACCTTATGCTATCGAAGAATGTCAGAGCTTCGGCACAATTGACTTCCCGGCAATGGAGATTCGCGTTAGACCACTTTATTTCATCATCTTTACATTAGCGTTGTTCTTTATGTCCATCCTATGGTTCGTAATTCAGCGTACCAAGATAGGTAAAGCAATGCGCGCTGTTGCAGAAGACAAGGACACAGCGGCATTGATGGGTATTAATGTTGACCGCGTAATCGTATTCACATTTGTAACCGGAGCCCTACTCGCAGGTGCGGCGGCGGTCTTGTTCGCACTTTATAATCGACAGGTGAGCGCCTTTATGGGCTTCACACCGGGTATTAAAGCCTTCACGGCGGCGGTCTTGGGCGGGATCGGAAATATTCCGGGGGCAATGTTTGGCGGTTTATTCCTCGGCATTATTGAATCAGTTGCCCCTGCCCTGCTTGATGTACCGTCACAACTAGAAGATGTGATCGCGTTCGGGATGTTGGTCTTGATCTTAATTTTCCGCCCAACGGGTATTTTTGGCGAAGTTCTCTCGAAGAAGAAAGCATAAACTATGAACGGAGTTTATCAGAACACAATTCGCTATAGTGTCTATACTGCGGCTATCATGGTGATATTGACCCTTACTGGTATGTTCACCGCCTTTCAGAGCTTACCCATCGTCACGGATATGCTTAACCTCGGTAATATGGCGTTCATTGTCAGCATATTTGGCACTGGTTATCTTATCACGTCACAGCTTGCCAATAATGCTCTGACAGCCCGACTACCGCATGCTGTGGTTTCCGCGCTCATCATCAGCATTCCGTTAGCTGTAGTTGTGATCATCCAGAACAATGTCGATATGACGTTCGTTTTTCGTAATCTGGAAGATTTAGCAGGCAGTGCATTACTGTTTCAACAAGAATCGATAGAAGCGGGCATTGTCCTGATGATTATCGCAGGGATTATTATCGCTATTCTATCGGTCATAACCGCACTAATCCCTGAGCAACTTCGGCTTCGATTGTTCATCGTGATCGCTATTATCACTATTATTGGCTTATTACAAAATCGCCTTAATGCTATCATCGTATTGCCGGATGCAATCACTGTTATTATGGTCTTTTTGGTGGCATATGTCGCGGTAACTGTTATCCAATTGCCCGGTTTGATGGCACGAGTCGCAGTAGGCGCGGTGATCGGTACAGGCTTTGGCATTGCCCTACTCGCGATTGTTGCAGGCGCAGGTTTAGATAATGGCAGTTGGTTACGCGGGTCGAGCGCTGTTCCACGAATCTTACAGCTGGCAGAAGTTAGAGACACAGAAACTGAAATCACCGATGAAGAAACCGAAGAAGTCACCATTGAAACTGGTACAAATGATGATCGTGTTGCGTTTGTCATTATCATAGCGATTGTTGGTGCGATTGGTGCGCTTGTCGCCAACTCTGAGCGACGTACACACAACGCCGCCTGGTATCTGCTCACGGGTTTGCTGTTGTTCGCTTTGCTCAACTGGCAAGATGAAAACAGCCTGTTGTTGACCATCATTGAGTTTGTGGTTTTGCTGGGCATGTTTTACGGATTACCAATCATTAGCAAGCAAGCGCAAACACGATTTGAGGCACTGGGTGCAAACCACACACGACCACCGCAACAACAACAAACCTCTCAACAATCATTGGCGCGTTGGTTGTCTTATGGTGCAACGTTGTGTGTTCTATTGGTCGTGCCAATATTCGCGGGGCAGTATATCACGAGTGTGCTTGATCTAGTGATGCTCTATATCATCATGGGCATTGGGCTTAATGTGATGATCGGTTACGCTGGTTTGCTTGATCTTGGCTATGTAGCATCTTATGCAATCGGCGCATATACCGCTGGTATTCTTTCTACACCCAGCGTGATTACAGTAGGGTGTGTAAGTCCAGACGCGATTAACAGTGATTTTTATGAAATGTGTACTGGCATACTGACCACATGGGAAGGTACTGGCATACTGACATTCTGGCAAACTGTCCCGTTGGCTGTGTTATTTAGTGCATTCACTGGTATGATGCTCGGTGTGCCTGTGTTACGCTTGAGAGGCGATTACCTCGCCATTGTCACGCTTGGCTTTGGCGAAATTGTTAACCGATTATTACTCTCCAACACCTTCAAACCATTAGTCGGCGGCGCACAGGGCATCTCCCCCATCCCAAGTCCTGTGATTGACCTTACAGGGCTGAACATTAACCTTCAGTACACCTTCGGCGATGCTCAGGATAATTACTACCTTTTCTTAGCTGGCGTTGCAATAGCCGCGTTTGTAGTGCTCAGGCTAGCAAATTCGCGTTTAGGGCGTGCGTGGCGCGCCATCCGTGCAGATGAAGATGTCGCCGAAGCAATCGGTATTCACCTTGTGTGGACAAAGTTAATGGCTTTTGGCATCAGTTCCGCCTTTGCGGGATTAGGAGGAGCCATTTTCGGTGGTTGGTTACAGGGTATCTTCCCCAACAGTTTCACGCTGTTCGTATCTATCAATGTTTTGAGCCTTATCATTATTGGTGGTATGGGGTCGATCACCGGGGTTATTTTAGGTGCCTTCCTCGTGTTCGGTCTACCGGAAGCCTTACGCGAAATTCAAGATTATCGCTTGCTAGCATTTGGTAGTTTGTTAGTGATTGCCATGTTGCTCAAACCGGATGGTATTTTGCCACCGCAACCACCAAAACTTTCTGAACGGGCGACAAAAACGCCCAACAAAGAGACACCACAGGAGGTCACATGATGAGTGAAGTCTTACTCAACGTACAGGCGATCACAAAACGCTTCGGTGGTTTGACTGCCGTCAATAATGTATCTTTGGAAATTCCACAAAAAACGATTGTGAGTTTGATCGGTCCAAATGGTGCTGGTAAAACAACCTTTTTCAATTGCATCACCGGCTTTTATACACCGGAAGAAGGTGAGGTCTTATTCGAGGGCAAAGCTATTCGTGGGCTAAGACCTGATCAAATTGCCAAAAGCGGCATCACGCGTACCTATCAAAATATCCGTTTGTTCCACAATATGACAGTGTTACAAAACATCATGGTCGGGATGCACCATCGCCTAAAGTCAACGCTCTTTATGTCTATTCTCGGGGTGCCCTGGCAAAAACGCGAAGAACAAGCGGCAATTGACCGGGCGATGGAACTTGCAGATTTTGTTAATCTTAATGGCATGGAAGATTTGATGGCAACCAACCTTGCCTATGGTTTTCAACGCCGATTAGAGATTGCACGTGCGCTGGCGTTAGAACCAAAGTTACTATTGCTCGATGAACCCACAGCCGGTATGAACCCCACAGAAACTGAAGACATGATGCACTTTATCCGTCGCCTCCGTGACGAATTAGGGCTGACGATCTTCTTAATCGAACACGATGTCAAATTGGTGATGAATGTTTCCGACTTTGTGCATGTAATGGACTACGGCAAGAAAATCGCCGAAGGCACACCGACAGAAGTACAGCATAATCAAAAGGTCATTGAGGCTTATTTAGGCACCGAACTCGTAGACGATGAAGATGTAGAGGCACTGACAGAAACAGAAGCGGGAGCGGACTCATGAGCTTACTTGAGGTCAACGATATTCATTCATATTATGGACAAATTCACGCCTTAAAAGGTATCTCGCTAACAGTAGAAGAAGGCGAAGTCGTTACGTTGATTGGCAGTAATGGAGCAGGAAAATCCACGACACTAAATTCCATTTGTGGGATCGTACCCGCCAGCGAAGGCTCCATAATCCTCGATAGTAAGAATATTACACATGTTCCTGCCCATGAGATCGTCTCACGCGGTATTGTCCAATCGCCGGAAGGTCGCAAAATTTTCACGCGACTTACCGTGCGAGAGAATCTAGAAATGGGTGCATTTATACGTAATGATTCTGCAGAAATCACGCAGGACATAAAAAACATCTACGCGCGCTTCCCGCGTTTAGATGAACGTAAAAACCAGCTTGCGGGCACACTTTCTGGTGGTGAACAACAGATGCTCGCCATTGGACGCGCTTTGATGAGCCGCCCACGAATCTTATTGCTCGACGAACCATCAATGGGTTTAGCACCGTTGCTCGTCAAGCAAATCTT
>DAOTXB010000587.1:0-1908 GCA_034435575.1 Anaerolineae bacterium | reverse complement strand
GTCAACGCCGCCAACATCAGCGTCACCGACGAAAATGGTAAAGAAGTACACAAAACACGCCACGACCCGCGAGTAACACCGATTGGGCGCATCGTCCGTAAAACCAGCCTTGATGAATTACCACAGCTCATCAACGTGCTAAAGGGCGAAATGAGCCTCGTCGGTCCGCGTCCTGAATTACCCAAGCTCGTTGCAGGGTATGACGATTGGCAGTATGAACGCTTCAGCGTCCCGCAGGGCATCACCGGTTGGTGGCAAGTCACCGGACGTAGTGATAAACCCTGCCACGAAAACACCGATCAGGATGTGTTCTACATCAAGCAGTACAACCTCCTGCTCGACCTGAAAATCCTGCTGATGACCGTTCCGGCATTGCTCAAGGGAAAAGGCGCGTTCTAAGCGAAAATTAGCTATTCCGTAGCGGGTGAACAGCCATTCGCCCACTACGTAAACATATTCCACCTCCAGAAAAAGCATCCTGTCGTGCGCGGGATGCTTTTGTTTTACACATCGGCTAGCGCTATCGGATAGATTCATCCACCCAATGCGGTGATTCGTGCTTCGATCTGGTCAGCATCACGGTAGCGTTTGCCCCCACCGAGCGCCAGATATTGCTGATAATCCGCAACAGCTTCAGCCGTGTTCCCGTGTTGTTGATGGGCTTCCGCGCGATTGCGATAGGCTTGTACCGCGTTCGGGTTGAGGGTAATGGCACGATCAAAGTCGGCAATCGCCTCATCAAATTTCCCCTGTGCATTACGGATAATGCCCCGATTCACATAATTGGCGGGTTCATCGGGCAATATGGCGATAGTACGGTCAAAATCGGTGATCGCACCCTCAAACTGCCCTTTACGAAAATAAGCATTGCCCCGGAACGCCAGTGCCTCCACAAAATTCGGGTTAAGGTCTAGCGCCATATTAAAATCGGCAATGGCTTTGTCGACCTCGCCAAGAAGCATATAGGCATTGCCACGATTTTTACGATACTCAGCATTTTGCGGGTGAATCTCCACCGCCATGCTGATGTCGGCAATGGCACCTTCGGCATCGCCCATCTGCAAGCGTACCCCGCCGCGATTGATATACGCGGGTGTGAAATGCGGGTTCATATGAATGGCATTCGTCCAATCTTCCAGCGCGGCTTTCGCATTGCCCGTTGCGGCGCGTAAATTACCGCGATTATAGTGAATACCCGCGTCTTCCGGGCGCAGACGAATCGCCATATCAAGGTCAGCGAGTGCGCCACGACTATCACGGGCATTCTGGCGGGCGTTGGCGCGATTCAGGTATGAATCAGGATTTTCTGGGTCTAATTTAATTGCGATGTCATGATCGGCAAGCGCGTTTTCGATTTGCCCGATGGAAACATAGGCGTTGGCGCGGTTGGAATACGCGATGGCGTAATCCGGGTTGAGGTGGATGGCTTGTGTCCAATCGTCGATGGCTCCGGTCACATCACCGTCACGGATGCGGTTAAGGGCACTTTTGTTATAGTCAGATGCTGTTTGTGGCATGGGCTTCTTCTATAGTCTCATTTACGAATAAATTTTGCTGAATAGTCTCAATTTACTAGCGAAAAGCGTAACCCAATCATGAGGTGCGATCAATGCTAGTTTTGTAGATTCTGGCTATACTCAGGCTAAACACGCCAATAGTTATGGTGGAACACCCGATGAAAGTCTTTGAAGCGACGATTGATATTGATGCACCAACACATATTGTCTGGACACATCTGACCGATTTTGCCAGTTACCCTGAATGGAATCCGTTTATCTTACGGGCGGCGGGCGATTTGGTTGAAGGGAGCGTTGTGACATTTAACGCCTATCGTGTACCAACACAATTAAACGCGACGATTGTTTCGCTTGTGCCGGAGCGCGAATTTATCTGGGAGGCGAACATGCC
>DAOTXB010000586.1:0-4700 GCA_034435575.1 Anaerolineae bacterium | reverse complement strand
GTCAACGCCGCCAACATCAGCGTCACCGACGAAAATGGTAAAGAAGTACACAAAACACGCCACGACCCGCGAGTAACACCGATTGGGCGCATCGTTCGCAAGACCAGCCTTGATGAATTACCACAGCTCATCAACGTGCTGAAAGGCGAAATGAGCCTCGTCGGTCCGCGTCCTGAACTACCCAAGCTCGTTGCAGGGTATGACGATTGGCAGTATGAACGCTTCAGCGTCCCGCAGGGTATCACCGGCTGGTGGCAAGTCACCGGACGTAGCGACAAACCATGCCACGAAAACACCGATCAGGATGTGTTCTATATCAAGCAGTACAACCTCCTGCTCGACCTGAAAATCCTGCTGATGACCGTTCCGGCATTGCTAAAGGGCAAAGGCGCGTTCTAAACAAAGTGAATTCCTGACATAAGTTCAGCCATTAACTTAACGTCAGTGTAATCAAATCCCTACCTCCTGAAAGCCTCTCCTCCCATGTGAGAGGTTTTTCTTTACTCACTATTCCCAACCACATCAAACAACTAAGAAAAAACCGGACAGTCTATAATGACCATCCGGTGATGTTATCGGGTTAAGCGAAGCATGTAGCTGATGTCTAATATTGTCCCAGACTGCCCCGTCGCCTTGCGATGCGTTCACAATAGGCAAAGATAAACCAACCGAGCATGAAAAATGCCACCGAATGCAATGTTAGAATTCCGAGTGTGCCGTCTGCCGCTAATTCTGAGAGCGACATGCCGTCCAGCACCACTTTACGCAAGGCAACAATGCCGAGTGTGCTCGGAATCAACTGTACGGCGGATGCCATCCACGTGGGCATGAGCGCCACAGGTAGAAATGTACCATTGGCGATCAACACGAAGTTCTGAATGATATTCGCAAGCGGACCAATCTGCTTGAAAATAAGTGTCAAACCACCCATCAGATAACCAAAGCCGAGCAAGCCAATCAGCGTTATCGCCAGAATCACCAGCGCATCCAGTGTAAAATTGAACGTCACGCCAAATAGCGGAATCATGACCAGCAACATAATCACAACTTGAATGGATGCGGAGATGAGCGATGAAAATGAACGCCCGAGCACGATCAATTGACTTGGCGCAGGACTCATGTACATTTGCTCCAACGTCCCCGATTGTGCTTCGGTCATCAGCGACCAGCTCATATTGCTGAGGGTATCCATCGCAAAATAGGTGATGATAAACCCGAGCAGAGTCGATGCCACCTGTTCATTGGTGATTTCCCCCTGTCCAGCGAAAAACATAATGCCAATGATAATCATGAAAATGCCGAGCATCTGAATAGCGACGCTGAATTTGTAATCCCAAAGGATAATCAGCCCTTTGCGTGTCTCATTAATAGTAGAAGCAAACATCGAGTTCATGGTTAAATTGCCTCCTGAACGACGGCGGTTGGTTCAAGGGTTGTGTTGCCCTCTATATGGGATGCAGACGCAGAATCGACATAATCTATGAAGATTTGTTCCAGATTAGGTTCAATCGGTGTGACAGAAACAAGCGCGAGGTTCAGTTGGCGCAGTTTGTCAATCACATCATAAAGTTGTGCTTCGCCTTCAATAGAACCGGAAAGCACACTAATTTCGCCCTCAGTTTGTACTGAAAGCGATGCTGGCAAATATTGCGCTTGCCCGTTCAAATGACCGCTTAATTTGATCTCATAGAACGTTGTGCGGAACAGGTCTAGCATTTCATCCATCGGTTGATCGATCAACAATTTGCCCTTACTGATGATCGCCACACGGTCACACAACGACTGAGCAATATCAAGTTGATGCGTGGTTAAAATGATGGTTTTATTGCGCGTGGAGGCGAGATGTTCAATCCAGTTGCGTACTGTCACCGCCGCCTTCACATCCAGACCAAGCGTGGGTTCGTCCAATAAGACGATAGGTGGGTCAGCAATCAACGCGCAGGCAATGGCAACTTTCTGTTGCATCCCGCGCGAGAAGGTACGTATCTTGTCGTTCCGGCGATCCCATAATTCCAGTTCTTCCAGTAACAATTGGGCACGTTGACGGAGTTCTTTTCCATACACGCCCTTTAATCGTCCAAAATAAAGCAAATTTTCTAACGCAGACAATCGCCAATACACATTGCGTGTACCTTCTAGGACTGCTCCAATTTGACGCATCGCCTTGCCACGTTGTCGCTGTACATGATACCCATTCAGGTGAACTTCACCCTTTGTCGGGATCACCAGCCCACATGCCATTTTGATGGTTGTGGTTTTCCCCGCGCCATTTTCCCCCAAAAATCCAAAGACTTGCCCCGGCTCAATGCTCAGGTCAAGGTGATCCACTGCTGTCAATGTTTCACCCTTACCCTTCTTGTATTGTTTGGTCAACCCGCGAATATCAATCGCTGGTAGTTGACCGATGGTGCTAGCGTTCATGGTCTTCTCCCTTTTTGTGTGTCCCTTCACCTAGTAATACGGGCATCAGAAAGAAAAAGTTTTAAATTGATCATTTCTTGTCACGCATTGCAAAGACAGCGCACCGTCGCTATGGTATACTTCGCCTCTAAATTACAGATCAATCACAAGGGTAAACAATCGATGCCACGCACGATCAAAGGGCTGATATTCGACCTCGACGGGGTTATCACCGACACAGCCGAGTTTCACTATCAATCATGGAAACAGCTAGCAGAAGAAGAAGGCATTGACTTCACCCGTGAAGATAATGAACAACTTCGGGGAGTCTCTCGACGGGAGAGCCTGAACCGGATGCTCAAAGGTCGCAAAATCCCCGAAACAACGGCGCAAGACTGGATGACGCGCAAAAATGACTATTATCTTAAGTTTTTGGACGACATCACTCCCAAAAATCGCCTCCCCGGGGTGACTGCATTTCTACAAGAGGCAAAAGATGCAGGCATGAAACTCGCCATTGGTTCTGCGAGCCGGAACGCGAAGCCGGTACTGGAAAAACTCGATCTCACAAGTACGTTCGATGTGATCGGCGACGGGCATTCGGTTGTGAACACCAAACCCGCTCCCGATTTATTTGTGTGGGCGGCGGGTGGACTCGGCATAACGGTTGCAGAAGGGGTGGTATTTGAAGATGCAGAAGCGGGCGTAGATGCCGCGCTCAAAGCTGGATTTCTCGTGGTGGGCATCGGCACGGCAAATGTCGCTCATGCACACGCGGTCTTGCCAGATCTCGCTGAAGCAAAATTAGCAGATGTTCTGGCGCAACTAGAAGCGGCACAAGAGGCATAATCAACTGTGAGCGCCAAAATCTCCCCCAATGTACCGTGCCCGTGCAAAAGTGGGACAAAGTACAAAAAATGCTGTCGCCCACATCATCAGCATCAATCCGCACCCACACCGGAAGCATTGATGCGTTCTCGCTTTAGTGCTTACGCGCTCGGGTTAATCGACTATATCGTGCAAACCACTGATCCCAAAGGTGAACGTTACGAGACAAATACAGACATCTGGCGACAGAATATTCAGGCGTTCAGCGCAAACACAGCGTTCAATGATTTAAAGATTCTAGAGGTTGGAATGATTGAGGGTGAGGTGGGCACAGTGACCTTTAGTGCCGTATTGATGCAAGATGATACTGACGTATCCTTCACCGAGCGCAGTCTATTCACACACCGAGATGGTAAGTGGTTGTACACATCTGGTGAACGAATCAACTCATAAGGATCACCATGAAAGACAAAATTTTAGGCTGTTTATATGGTATGGCACTCGGTGATGCTCTCGGGGCGAAAACCGAATTTCTTCCGGTTGCCGATATTGTCGCCAAATTTCCACCTGACGGACCGCAAGCACCCGACGGCAATCCCATACGTGTCACGGATGACACACAGATGGCGCTCGCCGTCGGGCATGCCATTGTTGAAGCACCCAGACCGTTTTCTCCTGACACAGTCGAACCGTTGCTCCGCCAACAATTTATCAAATGGTATAATGATCCAGAAAATAATCGCGCGCCCGGCATGACCTGCTTGACAAGCATTGAAAAGCTCATCAAAGGGGATTTCTGGTATGAGGCAACAAATGTAGGGTCAAAGGGATGTGGCGCGAATATGCGTGTCCAGACGATTGGCTTATTACCCGTAGACGATGTGATACGCGCTATATTGGCACAGTTTCAAGCCGCGATTACACATGGTCATCCAACCGGTCTAGCCGCTTCTGACCTGACAGCATGGGTAATTGCCGACCTGATGCAACAGGGCGATCTCGCTACATTAGTCACACGCTTGCGCGCATACGCAATCTCTCAGCAAAATGTGCATCATAATGATTGGCTGGGGGCATTATATGAACGCGCATCATCTGTTGCATTCGGGGATAATTTCGTTACACGCGGATGGAAAGAATGCATTGCGATCATTGACCGTTTGGAACAAGCGCTCGTCACTAAAGATAAAATAATTGATCCCTGTGAACTAACCGGAGATGGTTGGGTTGCAGAAGAAGCATTTGCAACTGCTCTATATTGTTTTTTGCTCTATCCAGGTGATCCAGTCGCTGTTATGCGGCGAGCAGTTGTCACAAAGGGTGATTCTGATTCAATTGCCTGTATCGCGGGGGCTTTTGCAGGGGCATATTGCGGTACAGACAAGTTGCCATCGGATTGGATTCGTCGCCTAGAATATCACGATCAACTGTCACACATCGGCAACGAAATTGCGAAGATGTGGAGCTTAACA
>DAOTXB010000585.1:0-3264 GCA_034435575.1 Anaerolineae bacterium | reverse complement strand
CACAGGCAAAAAATACTTCTAAATACATACTCATTGGTCGAATCTCCTTCAATTCATCTTCATATTCAATCATAAAGCCGTTGCAGGTACCAATCACCCCCGCTCAAATCCTGATAAATGACCACCAGTAAGCCAGTTTTTGTGACGACTTTCCAGTAATCGCGCCACACGCGCCAGCGCCACCATCCCACATCCACCCGCCAATGATTGGCAATATATAGCACCGGATGTACCTGCTTTTCCCACATGAAACACTCCGGCTGATGAGCATTTTGTGTCATCTGAATAGCGATGCCATTCGCCCACAATCGTGTCATGCCCCCGCGCTTTCAACTGGTTCGAGGAAAATGCGCCCTTCCGGCAAAGGCGACGGTTGCGTGGATGGCACTGCACGTAAGAAATGTTCTGTCCCATAGCGAAAAATCAGGTTGACCAGCACATCATCCAGCGAACGCGTCGATGGGGCATGGTCAAACAGGCTGAGTTGTGTCGGGATGAGCGGTTGTAAGGCGCTGAGTTCGACTTGCAATCCGGTCACACCACAGGATATGTCAAGCTCACCCAGCAGGCGCACCAAGGCTAGATTCAGCCGTCCAACGCTGTGGATCGGGCGGGCATGCCGGGCTGAGGCTGTGTGCATTGAATGATCGTCCAGTGCAACCGTCAGTTCGATCTCATGTGCAGTATGACCGGATGTTTCTAATCGTTGCACCAATGTTTGCGCGATCTGGCATAAGGCGGTTTCGAGCGTGAGGCGGTTCGTGACCCCACCATCGAATTCCAGCGACAGACATTCGCGTTTTTCCGGCACGAAAGTGGCGATCCGGCGAGTATCTTCTCCGCATGCTAGCTTGTGATTGAATTGCCCCATGCGTCCAAATTGTGCGAAAATCGCGCTCCGGGGGATGGTCGCCAATTGACCGATGGTGCGGATGCCGAGCAGAGGCAACCGGTGTTTCATGTCTTTGGTTAATGGCAAGCATGATACAGGGCGGTCAGCCAGAAAATCGCGTGCTTGTGCCGGAACAATCAACCTGACTTTGTCCGTTGTTGTACAAATAGATGCCATATAGGCAGTGAATTTGTCCGGTGCCATGCCGATTTGTGCGGATAGTCCAAAATCACGCAACAATAAAGTGCGTATTTGCCCGGCAATTTGATGTGCATCTGGGGGGCGTAACTTGCCCGGATCAAGATAGATCGTCGCCCTGTGACCATCGCTGAGTTTGACCGCTTCCACCCGACGGGCATAAATCGAAAGACGCACCAGAATAGACTGTAACCAGCGTTGATCTGCATCGGGGTTGGCATGCACGAGTTGTGCATCACTACAGCGGGCTAATGCGCGTGAAGCGGTCATACCCGGTGCAATCGTGTCAACAGAAGAGGTGTACACGCTCCCACTCCCTGTACGATAATCCATCAAAATGAGTGGGACACTGTGTGGTTCAGGATGTGTTTGACGGTAACGCGTGATGGCGAAATTGTTGAGTCTGAGGCAGATGATCATGCAGTCACCTCCGCGAAGGGAATATCGAGCATGATGGTGCCTCCCGCGGGCATCAGGCGATGTTTTTCTAGTGTGATCTGTGTCCGAATACCGATCACATCACCGTCCTGACGCAACCATTTTTCACGGGTCAATTGTAAACGCATGAAGGAATTATCATCCTGCATATAATCGGCGTTGAGTGTAAGAAGCGCACAGCGAGACCGTGATAGTGTCGTATGCAATTTACGTGGCATCTTCAAGTGATCGCCAAAACTATCCAGCACAATCAAATCAATATCACCGGTCACGATCAGATCACGCAGAATATCAAGTGCTTGCGGTGGTGAAGGGCGTACAATCAGTAATGTCGATAAGTCTATGCCCGACAATCGGGCATAAGCACCATCGAAGGTACTGCGCAGGTCAAAATAAGCGATCGCGTGTCTTTGCGATTGGGCATGTGACATGATGCGATAAGTCAGGGTGGTCATGCCCGAGGTGCCTGCACCATGAAATGCCGTCATGGATGATCGTGGCAACCCGCCTATCCCGAGCAGATCATCCAACCCTGTGTATCCGGTTGACAGAGCATCATGTGTGTGTGGTTGTGCTGGATAGAGGGCATTGTGCCCCCAGCGCGATTGTATGGTCGTCACCAGACGGTCAAGATGTGATTGTTGGTTGGTATTCACGGTGGTTCACCCGACAAAACAACATTAAAACAAATGTTCGGGCATTATAGATCGTTTGTTCGGGGTCATGTGAACACATTTATGAGAAATTTGTTTGTTTGATGGGTTTACAAGAGACCATATTTCATCATTGATGCTACAGGTTTAGGGGTTAACCCCCATAAATTCTTTTTCTTGCGCCGTAAACTGAAATTAATGCACACGAGTTGACGGAGTAAGATGACCGATGATGATCTCAAATGTTCCACCCACAATCGATAGGCGACTGATCAAACAGGGGCTTAATGAATTGCTCTACAAGACAATTTCGCCCAACAAACACTCTGAGCTACATAAATTTGTATTTCAAATGGAGGTCAACCACCCAATCTAGTTGTGCCCGACTCTACTGCATAATGGGCTACAAGATTTGAGTTTCAACCATCTAACCAGCAATATTTGTCAAACGTGGATCAAGAGCGCGGCGCAATGCATCGCTCAGTAAATTCAACCCGAGCACTAAAACGGTTAGTGAGATTCCGGGGAAAATACCATAAAATGCAGCATCACGTAAATAAGCACGGCTATCGTTCAACATTGACCCTAATGAAGGGTCAGGGGCTTGTACCCCAAACCAAGAAATGACAGCGTGGCTTCTAGTAAGACAGCCAGTACCATTGATATACTCAACTGAAACAAAAGCGTACCTACAGCGTTCGGAAAAATTTGTCTAAAAATAATGCGGATTGGTTGTGCACCAATACAGATTGCCGCCTGAATATATTCCAGTTCACGTTCCTTTAATGCACTGACACGCGCCAGACGTGCAAAAATGGGAATATTGACAATGGCAACTGCTATAGCAACCTGAAACAAGCCAGGACCTAAAATCGTCACCACTACAATGCCAAATAGAATACCGGGATAAGCTAGCAAGACATCAATAAAACGCATGAGGACTGAGTCAATCCAACCACCAAAATAGCCAGAAAATAACCCGATTGCGGTACCAACGGCGGCACCAATGGAAACCGCTCCTATCCCGATAGCTACAGAGATTCTCGTGCCAATCAGCACGCGGCTGAAAATGTCCCGTCCAAA
>DAOTXB010000584.1:0-9791 GCA_034435575.1 Anaerolineae bacterium | reverse complement strand
CTGGCCACGTACACGCGGCACGGTTTCTTCGCCTAAATTTGACCATTCAGAGCCACGCCCACTGCCCAGCCCGGCACCGAAGATCAACCGCCCCTCAGATAGATGATCGAGCGACACCGTTTCACGGGCGAGTTTCCAGGGGCGACGACGCGGGATTGGTGTGACCATTGCGCCGAGTTTGATCGTCTTTGTCGTCATCGCACAGGCGCTCAACGCCACCCAGGGGTCAACCATATCTGCCACCCAATCGCGGGCGATATGATCCCAGATAAAAAAGCCATCCCACCCGACCGATTCAGCGAGTTGGGCAAGGTCAGCCATGACACGCGCATGCCCAAATTCGCCAAAATTAGGTAAATACACCCCATATTTCATGCGTTATGCTTTCGGTCTTGTTCAACAATGATGATCCCATCGTCATGTGAGATTGATATTGTGTCAAGCGATGATTATTCCAGCACACCGCCTCCTGCGTTATAATACACATCTGCTTGCACAAAACACAGCAATGAGAACATGATGATTGATTACCGCGTACTCACAACAATGGATGAATGTCGCCAACTCGCCGCGCTTGAAATGATCGTGTGGGACGCGCCACCACGAGAGGCAATTGTCGCCGCAACGGTCAAAGTTTTGGTGCATACGGGCGGGTTAGCGCTCGGTGCTTATGACGGCAAGCGGATGGTCGGTTTTTCCATCAGTGCGCTCGGTTTACAGGACGGCACACCCTATTTATGGTCACATATCACTGGCACACACCCCGAATATCAACGTCAAGGCATCGGCATTTCGCTCAAACGGGTGCAACGTGATTGGGCACTCGCCCACGGATACTACACGATTCGTTGGTCGTTTGATCCACTACGCCAGCAGAATGCCCATTTTAATTTCAACATGATCGGTACGTATGCCTCCCTATCCACCAATCTCTATCATCGCAATATGTATGGCGAGATGACCGACACGATCAACGCCGGCATACCAACAGATCGCTTTGAGGCAGTGTGGGTATTGGACGAAGCGCCAAACACTTATGCAGCGCCGATCATTTGCGATGCCCCTCGATTGATAGAGGAAGATAAAAACACTCTAGCGCCGATGTTACATACAGATAGCATACAGTGGGATTTGCCCCTTTATCGTGTAGCAATTCCGTCTAATCTGGATGCACTCCGACCACACGGGACTGATACAATTCGCGCATGGCGACGGGCACACCGCAACATCTTTGCACCCGCGTTTGAGCAGGGGTATGCCGTCACCGGTTTTAATCGCACCGAGTCATCTTACGATTATTTACTGACTAGACATACCAACCGAACGGATGAGTAGTGATCGGATTAATCGCGCAGGCAGTCGGTTATGGCGTGGCGGCGGGGACTTCTCCGGGACCTTTACAAAGTTATCTGATTAGCACCACACTCAGTCAGGGATGGCGACGCGGGATGTTTGTGGTGTTGTCCCCCCTTATTCCAGACATCCCTATCATTATCGTGATGACCTTCTTGCTTCAACAATTGCCGGAATGGTTACAGCGGAGTTTGCAATTTGGGGGCGGTTGTTTTGTGTTATGGCTGGCATGGGGCATGTTGAGTGAGTGGCAGACGGGTAAGCAGGTGATTGGCGATACATCCAAACTTCCTGAACACGGTGGCAGGCGCACACTCGGTCAGGCAATGGTGATGAATTTCCTCAGTCCCGGTCCTTATATTTTCTGGGGAACGGTTACCGGTCCGTTATTGGTCGAAAGTCTGGAATATTCCACCTGGCACGGACTGGCGTTTCTGGTGGCATTTTACGGCACCTTCCTGAGCATTATGACAGGTATGGTCATTATCTTTGACCGCTTGCGTCGGTTGGATGCCAGCGTGACCCGTAAAATTCTATTATTCGCCATTTTACTGCTTGGCGGATTAGGAATTTTACTTATTTTTCAGAGTATATTCCCATAAATAGTCTAAACTACCCTATAATATATGCACTGTTGTATATATTCCTTCTTAATTTATTTGGGAAAAGGTATCGTGGCGCGGTCATTCAGGTTGATGGCTTGCTGACTTGCCTTTTCACCATGAAACGCGAAATATCATGTCTAACGATGGCAATAATCCAACACCAACCCGTCTCCAGCGCATTTTGCTGAAATTGACCGAACGCAACGCACCAGCACTTATCGCATGGTCACGGCAACAATTCGCAAAAGGGACAGATAATTGGGAACGCGAACTCGCACGTCGCCTTGCCAGCCAGAACAGCCTCGTCGTACTCGTCGCCGGGGAATTTACGGCATCCATGCAACATAACCAGAAACAGCATATCACGGCATGGGTCAAGGGGTATCAACAATTTCATCGATTATTGGGTCGCTCATTGTTCCCGACCACGCGCCGTTTTCATGCGCGTTATGCCGATGACAAAATGCCCCCTGTGGTTGTGCTCACGGCTGATCCGACACCCATTGCGACGGTGTTTTCCGGGTATGTGTTGCCCTATCTTGCTGTACGACAATCCCAACAACATCTGGCATCAGAACTTGAACTACACGGATTAATGGACGTGATTATCGACCATTTACAGGCGGATGATCTCCCGCGTGCGGCTATTGATGAAATGCGACGTACAGGCGTGCGCTTACTCATCAATATGTTAAATAGCAAAGTACGCCATCTCTCATTGACCGATTTTGATGGTTCCGTTCTGGTAGACATCCAACAACCGCCCGCGCCACCACGCCCGCCGACGTTGCCCGGAGAAAAAGCACCACCGCCAAAACCGCCGGAAGTGCTACCGGAAAAAACCGAATATGAATTACCAGAACTGCCGGATTCCAACTCAGAATCAAAACGCACAGATACGCAAGAAATGTTCGTCGATGATATTCTCTTGCCCGGCACGCGTCCGCTCGGCTCTACGCCACCCTTACCGCGTATTGATGATGATGAATAACACGGTATAAACCAATAAAAAACGCCCCTAAAGCGTATTCAGAGACGTGATATTTCTATACACAATTTATGTTTGGCTTATATGCCTAATCTGGAATAGGATTTGGCGATTTTTCTAGCTCGAAATAATGCAAACTATCGCGCATATCACTCACCTGCCACATTTCCAGCACCATCTGTGGGTTGATATTGAGCGCACGGATTTTCTTCAGAATGTCATGATAATCGAGTACACCATGCTCCCAATCAAAACCATGATGTTCGTCAAGCACACCATTGTTATTGTTCATATGAATGTGTACCAGCCACGGTGCCATCTTATTTAACCATGTGTCGAAGTCGCGTTCTTTATCGCCAAAAACATGAGCATGCCCCACATCGAGACAAGCGCGTAAATTGGGATGATCGACATCACGGAGCACATCGGCGATGATCCCCGGTTCAAATTCCCACATATTTTCTAAGGCAATGGTCACATCGACCTGTCGCGCATATTCGGCTAAACCCGCCCAGAAAGGCACATTACGTTTATGCCAGCCTTCGCGGTAACTGGGGTTGTGCAACGATCCGATAAAATTCGCATGAAGCACTAAGGTTTTTACTTCTAATTCACGGGCGATGTACAGAGCATGTTGATAGCGTTGCTGACACACCTGATTAATGCGCTCATCAGGACTACCGGATACCATATCCATAAACGGACCGTGTAAAGTAATTGGACCGGGAACGCGACGCAACATCGTGCGATACATCGCCACTTCATGTTCCCAGTTGTTATCCAGAACATCAGGATATGCAAATGCCATGATCTCTAAACCGAGGTTGAACTCAGTAGCAAGGTCAATGCACTCTTCTAAATTGTTGCGTTCTGCGGTGAGGAGAACATGATCAGTCATTATTTACCCAAATATCGTCATAAACTTGTTACAGTTTACAACAGTTTATTAACGGGACAGATTTATTTGCGGTTAGAAAACCGCTAGAACACCATTATTTCACACATTTTTCAGGAAAAACATATCATAAGATAGGCTTCACGCCTAAAATATGATGTTATTATTGGTGCGGGTCTTCATTGTTTGTAAAAACCAACTAAGGATGAGATATTCTTATGCTGAAAAAACTTTCCCGTCTGGAAGCAGAACCCCCATGGAGCTTCGCCGCCGGACTTTCGACCATGATCGGCTTATTTCTGGCGATGGTCATCGGGTCAACCATCGCAGGCACCATTTTTGGTACAGACCCTGTCGCGCCCATTATTGGCTGGACAACCGGTGCGGCGCTGGCGATCATATTTGTCCTCATCACCCGTCGTCGTACACCAGAAGATGTGCAGGCGCTCCGGCTAGATGCGAACAATGTGCGTTTGCCCCTCGTGGCGCTGTTTGGTGTCGGCATGGCAATCACCATTGATGTGATAGGCTTATTCCTCACGGGTGATTTCTGGATTACACCGGAATTATTCAGCCTATTCAGCATCGCGGAAGACAACACCATCGCCGCTTTTGATAACAGTATCATCGTGTGGGTTATCGCGTTTATCTTCATGGCACTTTTGCAACCCATAGCGGAAGAATTGGTCTTTCGCGGGGTCATTTATCCAGCGGCACGGGCAAGTTTGGGCGCGTGGACGGGCTTCAGCATGACAGCAATATTGTACGCGCTGTTTCATGTGCTCGCCTATTTGACCATCGCACCAACAGATTTTACGCGCGTGTGGTACGGCATTATTGTTGCCTTATTGGATGGTCTGGTTATTACGGCTGTACGCGGGATAACGGGCAGTACCCGTGCCGCCATAGTCGCGCATGCCGCATTTGGCGCATTTGCGGTGCTCAAAGCCTTCACGTTAACCGGATAAACAAAAATGGGGTGCTCTTTTCTGAGTACCCCACATACCTGCACAATCCAACTTAACGCGCCAGAATACGTGCAAGCTCGAATAATTTCGGGTCTACTGGACGGTGCTTTCCGGCGATTTCCTCATGTGGTGTCGTCCCTGGCTCCCCGTTTATCATCCCGACCAACACACCAGTATTACCCTGTGCGAGTTCGTTAATTGCCGCCGCACCCAATCGTGAGCCAAGCAATCGATCAAAAACCTGTGGTGCGCCGCCCCGTTGCACATGCCCGAGCTTGGTCGCCCGTAAGCCAAAGCCGATGTCATCGCGGTTTGACTTAAAATGGCTCAAAAGCGCGTCGGCGTCGTGCTTCGCGCCTTCAGCAACAACCACTAAGCCATGTGTTTTTCCGCGCTCATAAGCCTTTTGCAGGGTCTCCGCGACTTCTGCCGGGGTCGTTTCTACCTCTGGCAAAACGATTGCCTCTGCACCGCCGGCAATACCCGCCATCATCGCCAGATACCCACAATCTCGCCCCATGACCTCAACAACAAAAGCACGACGATGTGACGATGCAGTGACTTTTAGGCGGTCAATCGCTTCGAGGGCAATGTTAAGCGCTGTATCTACGCCGATGGTAATGTCTGAGCCATAAAGGTCGTTATCAATCGTAGAGGCAACACCCACTACAGGAAATCCATGCACGTGTAGGGCATGTGCGCCCGTCTGTGAGCCATTCCCGCCGATGACAACCAACCCATCAATCCCGCGCTGAGAGAAATTACGCAGGACTTTCTTTTGTCCCTCTTCTGTCCGAAATTCGGGCGAACGGGCACTGCCAAGAACCGTACCGCCAAGTTGGATAATACCACCCACACTACGCGCATCCATCTCAATAATTTCGCCGGAGATGCAACCCGCATATCCATAACGGACTCCGAACATCTCCCAGCCTTTATCGATACCGTTACGCACCACTGCACGGATCGCGGCGTTCATCCCCGGTGCATCACCACCGCTTGTCATGACTGCAACACGTTTCATCTTTATGAAACCTTTCTGCGTTCTAAATTACAACTTTTCTTTCGTCCGTCTATTATGCCGTATTTTGCCGTTAATGCGTTAAATTCGGTTTAAGCCCATCGTCTATCATCACATTGACGATGAACGGATTGCAGTATAATAATGTGATAAGTAATGGACGAGGTCAGCATTTCGATGGTCGAAAAATCAGTAGAATCACAGATAATCATCCCCTCCGGCGAGGTCATCGCAGAAAATGTCAGCCCGGAAGAATATATGGAGAAGTACGCCGCGCTTTTTTGTGAATATGTCAGGGGATATGTGGTTAAGATGTCACCGGTACACAAGTTACATAATGACTTAACCAAATTTTTCGTCGTATTATTTGAGCTGTACTTCTCAAAAACCAAGTTAGGTGTTATTCAAACCGAACCCTTCGTGATGAAGCTCTCTCCCAAAATTCGACGCGAACCCGATTTAATGGTGATCCTCAACGACAATGTACCCAACCTCAAACCCACCTTTTTGGATGGTCCGGCAGATATTTGCATTGAGGTCGTCTCGCCAGAAAGCAAGGTACGCGACCATAGCGAAAAACTAGAAGAATATGAACAGGGTGGGGTCACCGAATACTGGATTCTTGACGCGCGCTTGAGCGATGCGGGGCATTATGTCGCGCACCAAACGATCAACGGCGACTATCGTACCCCGTTACTGCCCGATTTTGCGCTGAACGTGCCCACACTCTGGCAAGAGCAACTCCCTGATGCCGGCGAAATCGTCACGATGGTTGATACGATGATGCAAACGAGCGATATTGATTAGGAATACCCGATTATGGTCGAAAAACCACTAGAGCATGAGCAGGAAGAAATTGTTATTCCTACAGGTGAAATCGTCGCTGAAAATGTCAGTGAAGAGGTCTACATGGCGCAATACGACGCCGACTTTCATGAATATGTGAGAGGGTACGTGATCAAAATGTCACCAGTACATGATACACACGATGAACTGACACGCTATTTTGCATTTCTATTAGGTTATTTTCTTGATTACACACAAATTGGTCGCATAAAACAAGCACCCTTTGTCATGCGCCTAGAAGATATTAGCCGACGCGAGCCTGACGTTATGGTAATCCTCAACGATAACCTGCCCAATCTCAAACCCACATTTATGGATGGTCCTGCCGATAGTTGTATCGAGGTCGTCTCGCCGGAGACAACAGCGCGGGATCGTGGCGAAAATTTCAAGAATTTGAAAAAGGTGGCGTGACTGAATATTGGATTATTGACCCATTCGTAATGAAGCCCAATTTTATCGCCGTAATCCAGATAATGTGTTCAAGACAATTACAACCGATGCACAGGAGGATTACACCACACCTCTTTTGCCCGGCTTTCGCCTGCATGTGCCCACCTTATGGCAAAAACAATTACCCGGTGCTGTCGCAACAGTCGATTATGTCAAAATTTTGCTTAACGACGCGTAAAAACACCCCCAATCCATGAGCGAACGCTAAACAAGCATCGTCCTCATAAACAAAATACGGTATTGTCTTTATGAACTCTCGGATAATTTCATAAGGAAATGTTTAACATGGATTATAAATTTCTTGGACGCACTGGCTTACGAGTCAGCCCACTATGTTTAGGCACGATGAACTTTGGACCACAAACCAGCGAAGAAGACAGTTTTGCCATAATGGACAGAGCGCTCGAACTGGGGATTAACTTCTTCGACACCGCCAACGTCTATGGTTGGAAGACCGGCGAAGGCGTAACGGAGCAGATTGTCGGGCGTTGGTTCGATCAAGGCGGAAATCGTCGTGAAAAAGTGGTCATCGCCACCAAAGTTTATGGCGGCATGGGGGATGGTCCCAACGATAGCAAGCTCTCCGCACGCCATATCAAACAAGCCTGCGAAGATAGCCTCAAGCGACTCAAGACCGATTACATCGACCTGTATCAGATGCATCATATCGATCGCGACACCCCCTGGGACGAAATCTGGCAGGCGATGGAGCAATTGGTACGCGAAGGCAAAGTGTTGTACGTCGGTAGTAGTAACTTCGCTGGCTGGCATATCGCCAAAGCCAATGGTGTCGCCAAATCACGTAATTTCATGGGTCTGGTGAGTGAGCAAAGTTTGTACAACCTCAACGCCCGCATGGTGGAATTAGAAGTTCTGCCCGCCTGTGAAGATTTAGGGCTTGGTGTGATCCCCTGGAGTCCGTTGTCTGGTGGCTTACTGGGTGGCATTCTGGAAAAAATCGAAGGGGGTCGTCGCGCCTCCGAACGCATACAAGAAGCGTTGAAAACCAACCGCGATAAGATCGAAAAATACGAAGCCTTCTGTAAAGCACTGGGCGAAAAACCCGCCGATGTCGCGCTAGCATGGCTGTTACACCAACCCGCTGTTACCGGTCCGATTATCGGTCCACGCACGATAGAACAACTCGACGGCAGTATGCGCGCTTTAGAGATCAACCTCAACACAGAGCAATTGACCGCGCTGGACGACATCTTCCCCGGTCCCGGTGGTGCGGCACCAGAAGCCTATGCGTGGTAACTAGAAATTTCTTGTGTGACTTATAAACTGACAAAAAACGCCCGTTTGCACAATGTAAACGGGCGTTATAGTTTCATCAAATGTGAATTAGTCTTATGATTCTTCGGTTTCCGGGTCGAGTTCGAGCGCTAAGGAGTTGATGCAATAACGCAAGCCGGTTTTATCACGCGGACCATCCTCAAACACATGCCCAAGGTGCGAATCGCAGGTGCCACACACCACCTCTACACGGCGCATCCCATGACTCATGTCTTCCACTAATTTGACCGTCCCAGTTTCCATCACATCCCAGAAGCTGGGCCAGCCGCTACCGGATTCAAACTTTGTATCGGAGCTAAATAACGCCCCACCACAGCCCGCACAACGATACGTGCCGGGTGTTTTGGTGTTGACATAAGCCCCAGTAAAAGCACGTTCTGTCGCTTGTTGACGCAACACAGCGTATTGCTCAGGAGAAAGCTGTTCTTTCCATTCCTGTTCGGTTTTCTTGACCTGTTCTGTCATTGGTTCAGCCTTTATCAGTTCATTTGCAACTGATATGGAGTATACTCACTTTGCGTATGAAGCACGTAAGGGAAACATGAGCGTTTCCCTGTGAAAAGGAACATAAAAGATGACCGAAGCCATCAATTTACAGGAAAAATTCGCCTTATTCACCGAACATTGGACACCCAAAATTATCGGTGATTTGAACGACACACACCTCAAAATTGCCCGCATTCAGGGTGAATTTGTGTGGCATCAGCATGACGATACGGACGAACTTTTTTTGGTCGTACAGGGGTCGTTGATAATGCACTTCCGCGATAAATCAGTCACGGTCAATGCCGGAGAACTCATCGTGGTGCCAAAAGGCGTGGAACATAAGCCAGAAGCACCGGACGAATGCTTTATTATGATGATTGAGAAAGCGGGCACGCTCAACACGGGCGATGCCGAAACAGACGATCTTACCGTTGAGGCACTCGAACGCATCTAAGCATATTCCGTCCATTGGTGATCGCAATTTTCACATGCATAATAATGATCCACTTCGGTATCAGCGGCAGGGGTGTAGATGTTGCCATGTGTAACACTGCTCCCCGTGTAAAACACCTGCCCCTTTTTCTTACAATTCGGACACTTTTTATCCCCACTTTTGCGCCATGTAGAATTGCGTCCTTCAAAATCTGATGAAACCATCACACTATCCTTTATACAAATATACAAAGTACGATTAGCCATACAGCATCACACCGGCGATTAAGAAAGCCAATATCGCGGAGATAAACAGCATCACGGTCTGGAAGTGCTTTTGTAGCGGGTTAATGTCGTCAATAGTCAACATATTCGGGTTGGTATCGTGCGGTTTGGGCAAAAAGTAAGGGCTGATAAACCAAGCCAGCGTAACCCCGCCGATGAACCCGCC
>DAOTXB010000583.1:0-2142 GCA_034435575.1 Anaerolineae bacterium | reverse complement strand
AAGGCGTATTGCCAATGATCTCAGCCAATGCGGGATTTGTCCCAAATACATTTCAGGAGTAACTTTCCTAGAGCGATAATCATAACGATAACCGTAATGTTGAACACGGCGCTTCAAATCATCTTGCCATGGTTGTGAATCAATTGTGGAGATGAGTAATTCCTGCTCTTCAATTGGAATATAGTTTGGTAGATAAAGAAGCCCGTTGATCATCGTAGTTCCAAGCTATTAAAGGATGACACTAGCACTGTATCATTGATAGATCAAATGTTCAAGGCATGGGACCAATAATGAACAGAGATTGATGGAGATGACTAGGTCATCATCACCACACCGGATCACCGATGAGGGTGTGTGGATTGACGCGGGCGCGCTGGAAGTCGGCGAGATGATCCTGTCGCTCGACGGTGACTATGGCATAGTCGAGTCCGTCGTGGTCGTGGACGATGCCGATCAGCGTATGTGAGCATGCTACGCTTGCCCCTCACGGTGGACGAGGCGCACACCTTCTTCGTCGGCGACGGCATCAGGATTCAATGGAGGGTCTTGATTTATCCCTACTCACCACACATTTGCAAACCCTAACGATAATGTTCACCCATCCTCGCATTTATCGACTATCATAAGCTATACATTGCCAATCATTGGGGATAAATCGGCAACTAAAAGCTAAAAACTGGCAACTAATTTCCCGCCGTTCACGCCATGTTTCCCCTCAAACCAACCCTTCCCGCCGATTTTTATCATCCGGCGGCAACAAATCGGCGACAACGCGTGATTTGCAATAAACCAGCACGTTATCGCCTAGGTACTATGAGGCGGTTTAAACTAACAGCTAATAACCAACAGCCAACAGCTATTGCGGATACCGCACCGTGACCTTGCCCTTGCTCTGACCACTGTGCAGATACTCCACCGCATCGCACACGGATTCCACACCATTGAACACTTTTTCATCAATCGCAACGTGTAACTTGCCCTCCTGCAACATCTGGCTCAGGCGCATCAGATGCTCTGGCAGATGGTTGAAGAAATGCGGGAGGAACATGCTCCGAATCGAGGCGGATTTCCACAGCAGTTTGGTGTAGATACGCGCATCTTCCACCACTTCCGGCTGATCCATGTATTCGGTGATATAACCGATAATCACCAACCGCCCTTTACGCGCCAAATGCCGTACACAGGTATCAAACATCTGACGACCTACGGATTCATACACAAGGTCAACGCCTTTGGGGTATTCTGCTTTGAGGACTTCGTTCAGGTCTTCCTCGCGGTAATTCACCACACGATCACAGCCCAACTTCTTGAGCAGTTCGACCTTTTCCGGTGTGCTACAGGTGCCGATGACGTGATTACCCGCTTGCTTGGCGATCTGCACCGCGATGTGCCCTGTGCCTCCCGCCGCCGCTGTGACCAACACGGTTTCGTTACTCTTCATCTCGCCGACCAACTCCAGACCAAAGGTCGCCGTACACCCGCTCAAAACCAGCGTCATGATCTCCGGTGTGGGCGCGGGAATAGGAATAGCAAGGTCGGCTGAGGTGGTATAATACTCACGATACCCGCCCCCTGTCGACAGCACCATGACCGCATCGCCAACGCTAAAATGGGTCACCCCTTCACCAACCGCGACCACCGTCCCCACCACTTCTGAACCGAGGTCAATCGGTGGGGTTGCGCCGGGGGTGTATAAGCCTGCGGAGATATTGGGATCAGTCGCGTTCACACCGGCAAATCGGTTCTTCATCACTAATTGCCCCGCGCCCGGTTGCTCAAAGGGTATCTCGACGATTTCCGCCGCGTCTCTAAAATCCTTGCTAAATTTGGTCGCTACTAGTTTCTTATAGGTTTCGGGAAAACTCATAAAGGGATTAACTCCTGTGTGATCTAAGTTATACCCGTGTATTGTACCGCATGGCACACGATACATGATGAGCCATACATAAGGGAAAAAACGGACGGGCACGGCGTTCGCATCCGCGCCCGACTAATAATCATGGCTTATATCAGGAAGGGAGCAAGCAAGTTGCCTAATATAATCATGGTGAAGCCAAAACCAACCCACGTCAGCAGAGTTGTACCCGCACAATAAGCTACATTGGTGGACACAGAGCGTGATGAATCCAATGAAATGTTCCG
>DAOTXB010000582.1:0-2258 GCA_034435575.1 Anaerolineae bacterium | reverse complement strand
AATTGCAAACAGCAATCGTAGTGGTGATTCTATACCGCTACTCGCCCAGAGCGTCCCATTATTATCGATGCTGATATGACTAATAGGGTAATTACTTGTAAGTGTTGGATATTGTTCCCATGCGCCGTTTTCTAAAGAAAAAAACCAGATTTCATCAGAGGGTGTTGTAAAGAACGCACCCGTTGATGCAATTGAGATCGACGGCAGTTCCCATTGATCGTAAGCACCAATATCTTGAAACAAAAACATCTCGATCTGGTCATCATACGGCAAATAGGCAACCTGATCAGAGAATAATGCCAACGCGCTTTCATTAGATGCACTGATGATATTCATTGATCTACCACCAAGCCGTGCCGGACGTTCCCACACACCATCACGATAGGCATATAAACCGAAGAATGACAGCCAAATTGTGCCATCTCGCGCTTCAAAGACATCAGGATCGGTGAAAAAATCACCAGACGAACCGACACCTAATGTTTCGCGTGTATCAATCGTTTCCCATCTGCCATCAATGAACTGAAACAAACCATTGCCGGGGGCATTATCAACGACAAGCACCACCCCTTCATCGGAGGCAACAATTTCTGCATAGCTCTCTCTATCGGTTGAGAAAACATCGTTATATGTTGTCCATTCAACACCATCATAATGTGCGACTGAACCCTCTACTGCCAGCCAGACTTCGTCGCCGTGTGTATTAAATGCAGACAGCGGTCTACCAGAGTCTATGCCATAATCGCTACCTGAGAATGATGTCCACTCGCCATCTTTTAAGCGATGGATACCCTGCAATGCGTCACTCGCCACCCACAATGCGCCCGTTGATGACATTTGTGATCGCACCGGAATACCGGAAAAGGGCAAATCTACCTGTTGCCATTCACCGTCTTGAAGCGTGTAGAGTGCTCCGGGAGTGTTCCTCGTAAAAAACCATAGTACAAATAAGACAAGCAAAAGTGGAATGCCTATGCGTAATGTCCGTCGAAGTGGCTTACGCGCTTGCTTACGGTAAGTCTTGCCAAGTTTCACATAATACTCAAGGTCGAGTGTGTCTCGCATCGTGTACAGTCATCCTTGTGGATATGTCGATTACTCTATTATCGCATTGTTTTACATTTCAAAGCATAAAAAATACCCCTTCTCACACGAAAAGGGGCATCATTGTATAATTTGCGCCGGATTGTATGCGCGGCGACCTAATCTTGCTCCCACTTCATCGCGCGTTCAACCGCACGTTTCCAGCCAGCATAGAGCGAATCGCGTTGATCGGCGGACATGGTTGGCTCAAAGCGTTTATCGAGTGCCCATTGTGCCGTAAGCTCGTCTTCGCCTGCCCAGAACCCTACCGCCAACCCCGCCAGATACGCCGCACCGAGCGCGGTAGTTTCTGTCACAGCGGGACGTTCTACGGGCACACCGAGCAAATCCGCCTGGAATTGCATCAAGAAGTCATTGGCGGTGGCACCACCATCCACGCGCAGGGTTTCCAGCGTGATTCCGCTATCCTCACGCATGGCTTCCACCACATCGCGGGTTTGATATGCGATCCCCTCCAACGTGGCGCGGATAATATGGGCGCGATTGCTCCCGCGTGTTAAGCCGAGGATCGCCCCGCGTGCGTATTGATCCCAGTAGGGTGCTCCTAGACCGACAAACGCCGGAACGACATACACCCCGCCCGTGTCGTCCACGCTCTTTGCGATGGCTTCGGTGTCGCCCGCCTGTTCCACTAGCTTGAGTTCGTCACGGAGCCACTGAATCGCCGCGCCTGCGATGAAGATACTGCCTTCTAATGCGTATTGGGTTTTGCCCTCGTCGCCCACTTTCCACGCGACGGTGGTCAGCAGATTATGCTTCGACTCGACGGATTCTGCGCCCGTGTTCATCAGCATAAAACAACCTGTACCGTAGGTGTTTTTGCCCATGCCTTTCTGGAACGCCACCTGCCCGAAGGTCGCCGCCTGTTGATCGCCCGCTATGCCCGCAATCGAGATCGCACGTCCGAACAGTGATTCATCCGTGTCGCCATAGACCATGCTACTCGGTGAAACCTGTGGCAACATCGACATCGGGATGTTCAGGCGGTCAGTGATGGTGGTTGACCACCATTTTTTGTGGATGTCATAGAGCATCGTCCGGCTAGCATTGCTGACATCGGTGATGTGTAACGCGCCTTTGGTCAGCTTATAGACAAGGAACGAGTCAATCGTCCCGAACGCCAGCTTACCCGCTTCGGCTTTGGCGCGGGCACC
>DAOTXB010000581.1:0-1757 GCA_034435575.1 Anaerolineae bacterium | reverse complement strand
GCACAAAGTCGAGAAACTCCAGAGACATTCCCCGGTTACTACCATCGCTATTATGATTGCAATAGTTTTGCGGACTATGAAATTGGGCGTGTGCTGGATGCTATCGACATGTATGCTCCCGATAACACAGTGGTGATCTTCACATCGGATCATGGCGATCATCTTGGCGCGTTTGGGTTGGGTGCAAAAGGACCTACCATGTACGATCATACCGTAGCCGTACCATTATTAATTGCCGGTCCTGGCATACAGTCAGGAACGTCTAGTGAGTCACTCGTTGGTGCTGTCGATGTTTGGGCGACCATCATGGATTATTGTGGTGTGAATCCAAAAGATAGAGATCATTTCCCCATGCATAAGGGCTACGATGGTCGATCACTACGCGCCATCTTAAAAGGTGAAACCGAACATAGCCGGGATGCTGTTATCATCGAATACAATCGCTTTGGGGAAAAACACCATCAGGTCAACGGCTTGTTTCCGATACGCTGTATTCGCACACAAGAATGGAAGCTAAGTATCAATTTGTTTGATATGGACGAACTCTATAATGTACAGAACGATCCGCAAGAATTGGTGAATTATATTGATGATCCCTCTCTAGCGACCATCCGAAATCAGCTTCATGACGAGCTTCTGGCTTGGCAGGAACAAACACGCGATCTATTTCGTAATCCAATGTGGAGTCAACGCGTATGGCGGGCGGGTCTTGATGTGGCATTTCAAGGTCTTCATACAACAGGCTTTGCGGAAGATTGGCAGTTTGGTCGCCTTACTGATTAGTTCGACTTGATTCTGGCGACACGTCCTTTTAAACCATCATAACTCTTGCTGAGGCATTTTCTGACCTCTTCTGGTTGATTAGACTCAATCGCTTCCAGTACTTTGAGGTGATCCTGGTAAGTACCCTGTGGTGATGGGTCTGCAATATCGGCTTGCTTGGCGGCACGATAAAATGTTAGCCAGAAAATATCCATGAGTTTGAGAAGTGTCTTGTTTCCCAAGTTTTCGAATAATGTGCGGTGAAAAAGACGGTCTTCATCCGGGAACGCTAATCCTTGCGTGGCTTTCTCGCTCATCTCATCTAAAACAGCACGCAGTTTTTCACCCTGTATCTGATTAAATGCGGCAAGCATATCATCAACCATTGCGATTTCTAGAATCTCACGGATCTCTAGCAGATCAATAAGTTCTTGCAAGTTACTTAATAAACCATATGGAAGATTCTCTACCAATGTGACGAGAGAAAAATTGCCTACATAGAGCCCACTACCACGTCGTGGTTCGACAATGCCAAGAGAACCTAGCGCTTTAACAGCTTCACGAACGGCATTACGGCTGACACCAAGTTGCTGTGCCAGGTCATTTTCTGAAGGCAAAGCAGAACCTGGCTTCAGACTATTGTCGAGAATATAATTTCTCAACGCCAATTCTACCGATTGTGAGAGCAACGGTGGTTGGTGTAGAGGTTGAAGATCTGGCATGTAACGCATCAATTCCACTAAGTTATCAACAAGTAGTATAAATTGTGACTACCATTTATACAAGCAGAAGCATAGAAGCCTTTCGCAGGATGTGATAGCTAAGAAAGCTTACTACAGGCATTGTCAAGTAATGCTGGTCAAAATAGAAGTAGACATAAATCGAGTATTGAAGGTGGAGTTTAGACCGTGAAAAGTGTCTAAGTTTCAAAGCGCAACGCATGCTGATGAGTACCGCCGTCAGCTTGCAGTTAGTGCTTTGGGAGGTGGAAGTAG
>DAOTXB010000580.1:0-3532 GCA_034435575.1 Anaerolineae bacterium | reverse complement strand
ACCGAAACCGTTAATCAGGAACAGACGATCCGGGCTTTCTAGTTGTACTTCGATGGTGAAGTCATCCACCATGGTGATACCTTCGATGGTTTCTGCGTCACCGGTGCGGTGGGCTTCTGCACCAACGATATTATCTGTCCAGTTGGGGTTCTGGGAAATAGTTTCATCTTCAGTGTTGCTCAGGTGCGCCGCCCAGATCACATCTTCAGCGTTGAATTCGCGCCCGTTTTCGCCCCAGTCGACACCTTCTGCGTCGTGGAACAGTACGCCCTCACGTAAGGTAAAGGTGTATGTCAGACCGTCTTCACTAACTTCCCAGCTTTCTGCCAGACCGGGGAGAATCTCGCCGGTGTTGGTGTTCACACTGACCAAGCCTTCATAGATGTTACGGTTAATCACACCAATAGCGATGGTTGTGGCTGTGAAGGGGTTCAGGTGTTCTGGGTCAGGGTTGATGGGATAGCGCAGAATAACAGCATCATCCTGTGCGCTAACAGCCGCCAACGGGGCGACCATCACCATGACCAAAAGCAGAGCGATAGCGAAAGTTAATCTCTTATACATATGTTTCTCCTTAGAAAATTGATGGTCTAATGCTAAACCAATGGGTGATTATAACGTGGATTGAATTTTTTTACACTCATTTTTGCGGGATTTTCGGGGTAATTACATCAAAAAAATGGGATTTCGCTCTATACCAACAGACACAACTTTTGTCATATGCAAGGTTTCGAGCATATGAGGCTTTACAGCATTTATCATTTGCGGGCAGAGATACAGCTCTGCACACGTTATCAGATAAAAGTAGCGCAAGTGCTACGCAAGCAAAAGCCTAATTCGCATGAAAACACCTACGCCGAAATGTATGCTATCGATTGGTAAATACGTCACGCGTGTTGACTGATTGTGTGGGGCGGGCATTACCGCTATAAAGCGCATGAAAACGGTCAACATGCTCCTGCAAGATTTTCACCGGCTCCGTGAGGATCAACCAATGGACGATTTCGCTACAGGGTGGTGTGGTGAGTGAGCCTTCATACGTGTAAAATGTCTTGGTATTTTGAGGCAAAAGCTCTGCGGCATCGATAGTGAGCAACGGCTTATCCTCAGGCGTACCAACCTCTGAGGGTAAATGCTCAAAGATCGTGCGATAGGCATCGTTGCAGGTTTCACCCACCGTCATAAAAA
Source organism: Anaerolineae bacterium (assembly GCA_034435575.1). Lineage (GTDB taxonomy): Bacteria > Chloroflexota > Anaerolineae > Aggregatilineales > Phototrophicaceae > JAVJSU01. Next base: position 2,344 of record DAOTXB010000580.1, on the reverse strand, counting down.
CAGCAACGACGGCGGCGGTATTGGTCGTCACATGCTGATGCACGAGGTGCAATTCCATCTCATAATGTTCATTTTTGAGCGTGTGTTCGCTGGGATGGTGAAAGTGTAGTTGTACCAGTTCATAGCTTTTCTCATTGTGGATGATGGTGTTTTTGTTTTTCGCCTTACAATCCACACGAATAGTGGTGCCATTATTGAAGATCGCCAGTGGAATTGGCTTATAATTGAACGTGATAGGTGTGAGTGGCGCGTGGGTTGCATTGGTCAGGTCAATTGGCGATTGTGAGCGTCCATCACAACACAACGCAAAGTCCGGGCGCATATAGCCCCACTCATCCGGTCCATTATCCTTGTTATAACCCCACGTTTCCCGCGACACAATAGCCCTCCTCACTAAGGCATTTGATGATATGGATAAAAACTAGCGTATAGATACCCTATGTGTTGTCCTTTTTGGGGACATTACAAGGGGCATTATATCGCATCATCGGATAAACGAAATATAGTCATTTATGGTCGCCACACGGGTGCCACACCAAAACCAATAGTGAAACGCATGGGAATATGCCGTAAATCGCTACCATCGGCATTCATCACCGTGATCTGTGGTGTACCCGTTGCGTTGGACATGAAAGCGATGCGGTTGCCATCCGGTGACCATTGGGGTCGCCATTTTAATGCTGGTGTGTCTGTGAGGCGTGTTTCAGTGCGTGTGTTTAGATCATACTGATAGATCTCTGAATTTTGATCACGTTGGGAGAGAAACAGCAAACGCGCCTCTGAAAGCACACGCCCACCGGAAAGCTGATTTTCTGAGTCATAGGTCAGTTGGTTCAGTGCATTATTGATGCTGTATTCGTAAATTTCATATCGACCAGAAGCGCGACTGGAAAATACGATGGACTGACTACCCGCCGTCCACGTCGGGTTATCCCCCGGAATGGGTAATGTCAACGGCAACCCTGAGTCATTATTATCTGCTTGCATCGGGAAAAGGCTCAAGCGTTGATTGTTATAGTGAAGCGCTAACCATACCCCATCCGGTGACCAGAAAACGCCATTTGCCTCTGCATCGCCCAATAATAACTGGTTATCGCCCGTCATGATGTTAATCCGGCGCAGATCAAACCGTTGGGCGTTGGCGTTATAAGCAATCATGGCAACAGCTTGTTCCGTTGGCGACCAATCCATCATGCTTGTGTAACGCATGAGCGGATTATCATCAAGTAGGTGTGATTGTCGGGTGGTGGTGTCAAACAGATAAGGGTTTTCGTGGGAGAGATACAGCAAATAACGTCCATCCGGTGACCATGCGCCAATCGACTCATTATCCGCAGAATGGATGAGGCGATAAGAGAATTGTCGGTCAATATCCACCAGATAAATATCTCCGGCGATTGTGAGCGTGATCTGTTCGCCTTCTGGCACATGCGCCCCCAAGACGAGTGTGACGCTCAGCAGACACAACGCGCTTATCAACAGCACAGGAGTAAGGCGCAAAATCACCCGTTGCATCCCGTTTAGCGCCAGCCGATAAGCAATTGTGTCCAGCGCTTTTTGATGACGACTGTATCCGGTTGTGGGGGTATTACCGCATCTATCGGCATGACACGTATCCACAGTTTGTGATGGTCGGGTCTGCCGATGGTATCCCACCGTTCTAGCAAGGCTCTATAGGCGCGTGCGAGTCGCATGCCACCCGTGCCATACACACGCATCCACAACGGAAAGCGTTTACGACGTTCTTCATCCTGTGGTAATTTCATCCGTGCAGGACGCATAAGCAACACCATTCCATCCTCAGCGACAAGACCGCGTGTATGGCGATAATAACGGCGTGATCCGTCTAAATAGGGCACATCTTTCGCCATCACTTCGTCACCAAACGCAACCAATCCACACAGATTAAGTTTTTTAGCATCCGCCCATAAATCGACCAGCATCCAATTGTTGACCTCATCACCCGTGAATTTGAGACCACTTTTGATATCTTGTACGGGGGATGTTAGCCATTGGCGAATTTTTGCCTCATCCGGTGCCGTGCTGGAATCACTGAGGTTCATGCGAAATTCAACCTGTGGACGGATGGTGACCGTGTAAGCATCAGAAAGCCCCGGCTGTTCGCCCCGCATCGGCATAAAGCGACAACGCAACATTGATTTACTGGTATAGGTATTGCCCCTTTTTTGTAGCGCGACAGAAAATTGCTCCTGTTGAATGACAATCGGCATAATAATCATGCCATCGGGCGCAAGTTGATGATGCCATTGCGGGGAAATATCCCAACCGGCGGCGGTCAGAATAATGCGATCATAAGGCGCGGTGGGTGGATGCCCATGCACAC
>DAOTXB010000579.1:0-2150 GCA_034435575.1 Anaerolineae bacterium | reverse complement strand
GGAAGAATTTCGGCTTCGGCGCGATCATTTATCTTGCCGCCTTAACCATGATTAATCCTGAACTATATGAAGCCGCCGCCGTTGATGGTGCGGGGCGCTTTCAGCGTATGCGCTACATCACCTTACCCGGCTTAGTCCCGATTATTGTGCTGATGTCCGCCCTTAGCTTAGGCAACATCCTCGAAGCTGGCTTTGAGCAAATTCTGGTACTGTATAACCCGTTGGTCTATGAAACAGGTGATGTCATTGATACCTATGTGTATCGGGTCGGATTACAGGGCTTTAACTATGAAATTGCGACGGTGGTGGGATTATTAAAATCCGTTGTTGGTTTTATCTTAATTCTGCTTTCGTATTGGGTCGCTGATCGTTTCGCAAACTATCGTATTTTTTAGGAGTAAAACCATGATCGGTGAAAATACCAAATGGGATATTGCAATCGACATTTTTATCTACCTTGTGCTTGGTCTCATCGCAATTTCTAGCGTTGCGCCGTTTATGCACGTTGTTTCTGTATCGTTCAGCAGTAGCGCAGCTGTTGCGTCTGACTCCGTAGGATTATTGCCCGTTGGCTTTAATCTGGATAACTACGCATTCGTAATGGAAAGTAAGGATTTCTTTAATTCACTGTGGATTTCCGTTGCACGGGTATTTGTTGGCGTGATAACCACACTCACCATTGTGCTCGTCACCGCCTATCCGCTCTCGCTAGATCATTTACGCGTACCCGGTCGCCTATATTACAAAGGCTTTTTGTTGGTCGGCTTGCTGTTCACGGGTGGGTTAATCCCAACATTTATCAGTTATAGTGAAATTGGCTTAATCAATAACTTTTTGGTGTTGATCTTGCCTCTAGCAATCAATGTGTTTTTCATCATCATCATGATTAACTTCATGCGCGGGATTCCGCGAGAGCTTTCAGAAGCGGCATGGCTAGATGGTGCTTCACATTTTGATGTGCTGATCCGCATTTACATCCCAATTTCAAAACCAGCGATTGCTACAATCACACTGTTTTCTGCTGTTGTACACTGGAATCAATGGTTTGATGGACTGGTGTTTATGCAAAGAGTGGAAGATTGGCCCCTGCAAACATGGCTCTATTCTCTTGTTACCACACGCCAAATTCAGTGGGCATCATCAGGGAGCGATTCAGCATCTTTTCTACTAGAAAATGCCACGCCGGATGGTCTTGCCGCCGCGCTCATCGTGCTCGCCGCATTACCGATTATTCTGGTGTATCCGTTCTTGCAACGCTTCTTTGTAACTGGTCTAACGCTCGGCTCGGTTAAATCATAACAACTATGAGCATCATTGATACGCACGTTCATTTTTGGGAGCCGGCGACGTTTCATTATCGCTGGCTTCCACCGGATCATGCTTTGCACAAACCATTCTTGCCGGAGCATGTGGTTGATGAAATGGCAGAAGCGGATGTCGACGGTTGTATCGTCATCGAAGCCGCGAACACAAGTGAAGAAATCGCCTGGTTGCTTGATTTTGCAGAACGTTATCCGGTCATTGTTGGGGTAATGGGCTGGCTAGATTGGGATCAGGCGGGGATCAAAACAGTTCTTGAACAATACAAAGATAATCCCTATTTTCGTGGAGCGCGTTTCAACTGGATTGAAAACTCATGGGATGACATCGCACAGGTTAAAGCCAATCTCGCACAGTTTGATACCTACGGCTTAACCTGTGATGTCTTGACTCGTATCGACATGATGCCGGAAGCTCTGGCATTAATTCAACCCCACAAAAACACACATTTCGTCATTAATCACTTCGCCGGTGCAACCTTGTCCCCGGATGGCGCACGGACATGGGCAAAACAAATGGCACCATTAGCCAACTTACCGAATATATACATGAAATTTTCTGGTTACATGACTGCCTGTGATCCCTGCCCTATTACGGCAACGACACTAGCATCATATTTACAGGTTGCGCTCGAGATTTTTGGCGATGAGCGCTTACTGTTTGCGACAAATTACCCAGTCAATGAAATGGTCGGGGGCGATTATGCCACGCCGATTACACTACTTGAACCCGTGCTCAATCAACTGACCCCACAACAGCGCCAAAATCTATTATCTGACAATGCAAGACGCGCTTATCGTTTGCCTACAACCTAAACTCATACTATGAAG
>DAOTXB010000578.1:0-20444 GCA_034435575.1 Anaerolineae bacterium | reverse complement strand
TCTGCTGTGGAAATCGCGCTATGGGACATCGTCGGCAAGCATTACGGGATTCCGTTGTATCAACTATTGGGTGGGAAAGTGCGCGATCATGTGCCCACATACAATACCTGTATCGGTTTTGGTGCGTATCAGGATTATAACCAATGGCACGATGATGCGGGAGTACTTGCACAAAGTCTATTAGACGACGGCATCTCCGCGATGAAAATTTGGCCCTTTGATCGCTTCAGTGAAAACTCACACGGGCAATACATCAGCCTTAAATCCATTGAGGACGGGCTGAAACCGATCAAACAAATCCGTGATGCTGTAGGGAATGATATGGAAATTGGTATTGAGTGTCATTTTCGCTGGAATCGTCTTAGCATGGAACGGATTGCGCGGGCGCTGGAACCATATAATATCCTGTTCCTTGAGGATGTCATGTCCGCCGTTTATCCTGACGAGATTAAACGTTTTTCCGAACGCACTTCGATTCCTGTCGTCGGCTCGGAGTTATTGCTGACTCGCTGGCAAATCCGCGATTGGTTGCAGAAGGGCGTTTCACAAATTGCCATGACTGACCCGGTGTGGAATGGTGGCGTTTCAGAAACACGCCGTATCGCTAACCTTGCAGAAGCCTACGGTACGCCGATGGTATTGCACAATGTCGCTGGTCCGGTGTGTCATGCAGTGTGTATGCACCTCGGCGCGCATATTCCCAACCTGTTTTTTGTGGAATCTGTGCGGGCATTTTACCGTGAATACTTTACCGTGTTGAGCGATTATGCGCCTTTACCGACAAAACAGGGATTCACCTTGCCGGATGCACCCGGCATCGGTGTGAAACTCAATGAAGCTATGCTTGAGCGTGACGACCTAATCCGTCAGGTCAGCAAGGGGGACGGGCTGGCGATGGGCAAGCGTTCAATGGGCGATCACTGGTCAGTCGAAGAAATTCGCTAATATAGGACAATAGATCATGACATTTACAGAGAATGCACTCAACGGACAACACATCATAATTTCTGGTGGGGTCGGTGCGTTGGGGATTGGAATTGTCAAAAAGTTGACCGATCATGGCGCGGTGATGACCGTAAACGACATTATTGAGGATGCGGACGCACAACAACGCCTGAACGATGCGGGGATTGATACGGCAAAAGTACACTATATCAAGGCTGACCTGACGCAGAAAAGTGAGGTCGTGCGTCTTGTGAGCGGTGCAATCGACAAATTCGGCAACATTCATACCGCACTGTGTCATGTCGGTATGGTGACGACAGTCAAGCTCACCGAGGTTGATGTTGATGAGTGGGATAAGGTCATGGCGGTCAATTTGCGTTCGGCGCTGTTGTTGGCACAAACTACGGTCAATCATATGCTGGAAGTAGGCACCAAAGGGCAGGTGATTTTCACGACATCATGGGTATCAGAAACACCCTGGCCCGAAATCGCGCCCTATCATACCAGCAAAGCAGGGATGAATCAGTTGATGCGCGGGTTTGCGCGTGAACTTGCCGCCGAAGGAATCCGAGCTAACGCGATCGCACCCGGCATTGTCGGTGCAGGGATGGCAAAACGCCAATGGGATACCGACCCTGAATACAAAGCGCGGGCACAAAAGGCGATTCCACTGGGCTATCTGCAACCAGTGGATACCGTCGCCGATGCGTTTTTGTTTATGTGTAGCCCTGCCTCCGCCTATATGACGGGGAGTGTGCTATTTGTGGATGGCGGATGCAGTCTTTACCCGATGGATTAGGTTCTGTGCATCACAGGATGCACTGATTTAGGAGAACAATCACCATGACTTTAACTGGATTAAGTATCATCGCCGGAGAACACAGCACCGTAACCAACGCGACTTTTCAGGCGGAGAACCCGCGCACGCGCCAACCATTAGACACGGTGTTTTATAACGCCAGTGCCGATGATATTAACCGTGCGCTCACTCACGCGGTAGAGGCATTCGCACAGACGCGCAACTATCCTGCGTCAAAACTAGCGAATTTTCTCGACACCGTTGCGGATGAAATCGAATCGCTCGGCGATGAACTAATCACTATTTGCGATAGCGAAACCGGCTTGGGTACGACACGGTTAACGGGTGAACGCGGGCGCACCACCAATCAATTACGTGCTTTTGCCAATTTGTTACGCGAAGGGTCATATGTTGAGGCGATCATTGACACTGCACAGCCCGAACGTCAACCGAATCCGCGCCCTGATATTCGCCGGATGTTGTTCCCGCTCGGTCCGGTTGCGGTATTCGGCGCGAGTAATTTCCCACTGGCGTTTAGTGTTGCGGGTGGAGATACCGCAGCAGCATTTGCGGCAGGGTGTCCGGTGGTTGTCAAAGCGCACCCTAGCCATCCTGCAACCAGTGAAATGGTCGCTAGTGCGATTAATAACGCGATTAAAGTGTGTGATTTTCCGGTGGGATTTTTCTCGCTGATTCAGGGGAATACTATCGAAGTCGGGCAGATACTCGTGCAACACTCGCAATTAGAAGCGGTTGGCTTTACCGGATCATTAGCGGGTGGTCGCGCTATTTTCGATACCGCAAGCCAACGCTCCAAGCCGATTCCTGTGTATGCGGAGATGGGGAGCATTAATCCGGTGGTGATTTTACCGGATGCGCTGGCGACCCGTGCAGAAAGTATCGCTGATGGGCTGGTAAATTCGATCACGCTAGGCGCAGGGCAATTTTGCACTAATCCGGGGATTGTGTTCCTGTTGAATGACGACAACGCCGACTTGTTTGTGCAGATGGTCAACGCAAAAATGCGCGAAAAGCCGTCCGCGACCTTGCTCAACGCAGGCATATTACATGCTCTTGAGCGCACTGTCGCCCAAACCGTCGATCGTGACGGTGTGCAATTTGACGCGCAAGGCAACACTAACGCGGAAGCGGGCTACACGTTCCCGAACACGCTCTTGAGCACTGACGCGCAGAATTTTAGGATGGATGATGAATTGCAGGTGGAGCATTTCGGTCCCGTAAGTCTGTTTGTGCGGTGCGACACACTTGACGATCTTCACACGTCGTTGCGTCATTTGGAAGGCAACTTAACCGCAACAGTCCACGCCGAAACCAGCGAACAGGCGCAAGCAGGCATCGTCTTTGATATTCTGCGGGAAAAAGTGGGACGGGTGATCCTCAACGGGTATCCAACCGGGGTAGAAGTCGTCCATAGTATGCACCATGGTGGACCGTATCCAGCGACTACCGCACCCGCGACCACATCCGTCGGGATGACAGCGATTAAGCGGTTTATGCGTCCGGTGGCGTTCCAGAACTTACCGGATGCGCTGTTACCGGATGCGCTCAAGACTGAAAATCCGCTCAACATCTGGCGCATTTTTGATGGGGCGTATAAGCAGTCGTAACATTTGGGCTGTTGTGCGTGGACGGTGTGTGGATAATGCACCGTCTGCGGAATTTCCAGCGCCAATCACAAAAATGATTTTTCTTTTTACCCCTATAGTCCATAAACTTTTTGTCCGGTTTCTCGTCGCCATTTTACTGACAACAGTACAATGCGATACAACTCGCCTGCATCGACGAAGCGCAAATCCGACTCACGCCAGATGGTGAAATATCGGCGCTGGAACACGTCGCTCGTGGATCGGCACTTGTCTGAACTTCGAGTCGCTCGACCGGGGGTTGAGATTGAGACTATTCATGTTCTCAACCATCCAATATAGGCACTGAATGATAGGGTTATGATGATACCCTGGTACCTATCGGTGATCAGAGATGGTACTATATACCATCAGTTGCGGAACTTAGCGATGCTATTGACAATACGGCTAAGCTTGATCAAAAAATAGTGCGCGAAGCTCTGATGATATGACATTAAATATTAGACTTAAAAAGAATAGCTGATGAACGTTCTCGCGTCCATCAGCATCACCAAAATTAAAAGGAGGCTGCTTACGGAAAAGTAGCCTCAATGCGTTTCAAGCATTTCTTGCGATAGTAGAAGATGTCTTACAAGGCTTGATTGACACAGGGTTGGGCTACGTGCTAACGAATAAAATATGCTCAGGGAAAACTGTTTTCATTTTTCAAGATCAATTCTGCTGAGCACAGGTTGAGTTTTATGCATAATTTCGTTATACTATAATTATATTTGTGAAAAATTTAACAATCCAAATTGGAGGGTCAGATGAATCGTGATTTTGAACGGCACGTGGCACTCGTAACTGGAGCTAGTGGTGGCATCGGGCGGGCAACGGCGCAGATGTTTGCAGGGCGCGGGGCGAAGGTGGCCGTAGTAGATATAAAAGATGCAGAGGGTGAGGAGACCGTTGATCTGATTAAGCAGGCTGGTGGTGAAGCTTTCTACATGCGGGTGGATGTTTCCGATGAAGACGCTGTCAAAGCGATGGTCGAGAAAACAGTGGCGACCTATGGTGGTCTCAATCACGCCGTCAATAATGCGGGCATACTGGGGCAGTTCATGCCGCTACATCTGATCGAGAGTACAATGTTCGACCAGATCATTGCGGTCAACCTGCGTGGGGTCTTCCTCGGCATGAAATACCAGATCGCCTATATGCTGGAGCACGGTGGCGGCACTATCGTTAATGTATCATCGGCGGCGGGTTTGCACGCGCAACCCAACCTGGCTGCCTATTCAGCTAGCAAGCACGGTGTGCTGGGTCTGACCCGCACGGCAGGTGTTGAATACGCCGCGAAGGGCATCCGCATCAACTCGGTGCATCCAGGGGGTGTCATTACACCGATGACGGAGGCGATCTTTGCAACGATGAGTGAGGAGACACGTAATGCGGCACAGGAAGTTCCAGACCAGCATCCGATTGGGCACTCGTCACAGCCCGAAGAGCAAGCTGCGGTGATCTGTTTCCTCTCCTCGGATGTAGCATCGAATGTGGTAGCGGCGGCAGTCGCCGTTGATGGTGGGCTGACTCAAGCTTAGTGGAACACTTACATACATTGATGTCGGCTAGAGTCTTCACGTCAACTTCGCAATATTCGGCGAAACAAGATAGTGTGGAGACTATCTTCGGTACCGAAGTCTTTGCGACCGGTCATGACCAGTGAGGCGTGGGATTGACCGTCGGTGTCGATCAGCAACACGCGCGGATTCTTTGCACCAACTTGACGTAACAGTCCTGCGATGCCCAGTGCGACATTGGTGGCGGATGTGGACTTCCCCACACCCTCTTTGTGATTAGTGAGTACAAAAGCGCGAGTCATGATTCCATCCTCTTCGTCTCTAAAACCGAACGATTTCCCGCTGGAAAACACAGACTCGCGTTTCTATGTTAGAGTTTAAATGCGAGTCGCTGTCCTCTCTTACAGTCATTCTTGGTTAAGGCTTCTCAACCAGTCATTATAGAAGTCCTTTTGTTGGTTGACCGTAGCAGGTACAATGTCTGCTCCAACGTCGAATATTGATACTAAATCTTCTGTTTTTGCCTTTTTACCTAATGTAAGTTTATATGCCATTTCTCCGGCTCCCATGTTGATTGCCATTGCAGATGGATACACATGCTTACTTGCACCATAACAATTCAGCAGAAGATTATCTTTCTCTAGTTCTTGTCTGATAAATACTAGCGCATGAAAAAGGTCTGTATCTGTACGATGTAATTGCCGTCCAGCAAATTTCAGGATTAACTTCACCTTCTCTTTACTTTGTGGAGCCACCTCCCATACTAGGATTTGAGCGGCAATCTTCTCACCATTTGGATTGATGATATCTACAGTTATCTTTTCTGCTTGTGTCACTAGTAACTCTTTGCAGACTGGCTACTTGCAAGTGCTTGTTGATCGTTATTGTACATTCTCTCGTCACCTTCCCATTCATAGGAAAAACCCCTCAGCCATATCGTGACTAAGGGGCATGAGTGTGATGTAAGATCGGGCGGGATTTATGTGTTGTCTAACGTGAATTTGGACCGATCACCGGATCACTCAGCCTGATAATGGGCTGATCGAGCGGGGTTATCCACTGATCCCAGGTTGAATCACTATAAAAATATTGTGTATAGGGCTTAAAGCGCGCCATGACTGCCTCCCGTACCTCCGGTGCCATTAACAACAGTGGGTTGACCAGATAGGCACCGCGATAGCGCACTTCAAGGTGCAGGTGATTGGTAGAACTCCATCCCCCAAACGTGATGTCCCCCATGACGGTATCTACGCCGATGGCATCGCCCTTATTGAATGAGCGCGGGTTGTCGATATGCCCATAGATGATGGTGTAGGGACCGACGTTGACGAACAGACCGTTAGGCGCGTAATAGTTGGTGATGTGTTTGCTGAACGTGCCGCCTTCGATTCCCGCAATAACAGGTACAGAACCGGTATTTTGCCCCACGCCGAAATCTATGCCCGCGTGCAAGCTCTGGCAATAGGAATACCAGCGTTTGCCCTGACTCCAAATTTTCTGTGAGAAGCGATTGTTGCCATAATATTGCCAGAACGCCGCCCGCGCCAGTTCAAATGGGATTTTCTTAAATAACGTGTCCAGATTGGGCAGGCTATTGATGTCGATGTCATCGCGATAATTGGTATAAGGACCGATTTTTGCCGCTTTTGAATCTCCAGTTCCGGCGGCAGAGTCGATCAAACCACCGGATGCGCCCGCAGTCAGGAAAAAAGTAGTGTTGTCGGTGTTGCGTTCTGCGCTCCACCCATCGGCGTGTTCCCACCACACATAACCATCTGCGATTGTTTGTGAATCGGAGAAGACCTCAATCACTGTGCCGGGCATAATCCAGCCTTCATGCTCACCATTGAGCGATGGCGCAGACCGAATCCGTACCTGTTGGCTGGCGGTGTATACGGTCTTTTTGACCTCTTCCGCTGGTTTGGTGGCTGTTGTTGGCTTGGTTGGGGTGCTATTTTGCGTATCAGAGGTATTGTCTTGTTCCGTGTTTTCCTGTGCGTTTTCGGTGGCGGCATCCTTGATGGCTGTGTTGATGCTGGAATCGGCGGGCTTGCTGGATGTCACAACCGTCGGCGCTTGTAGCTCGATCATATAGATTTCGTCCGCCTCGGTGAGCGATTTTTCTGCGCTCCAGCCCGCGCTATGTTGCCACCAGACATAGCCATCGGCTTCTGTACGCGAATCAGCGTTGACGATCACCTGTGAGCCGGGGTCTAGCCAGCGCACATGGGCGGCATTCAAGCTAGCACCAGCACGAATTCGCACCTGCGAATCCACCTTAAATTTTTTGCTTTGTGCCGGGTCGACGGTGGTTTCTTGCGCTTCAAACAGATACGTCTCCGCGCCATCGCTTGATTTTTCTGCACTCCAACCTTCGCTGTGTTGCCACCACACATATCCATCGGCTTCAATGCGTGCAGTGCCCTCGATTTGTTCGCCGGGGTTCAGCCATCGGACGTGCGCGGCGCGTAAGGTCGGGTAAGCACGCACCCGTACCTGTTGATCTCCGACTAAATAGGTCGTGGTATCTGCCATTGTGTTCTCCATGTCATGCTTGTGTTTATTTTTCATTATATGCGGAGAACGTATTTCTGACTTAAGGCTTTGTGTTTTATGCGGGTTATGGAGTTGTATTATAAATTTTTCAGATCGTTTGAGGTATTTTCAACGGTTGGCTCACCCGACACTCAAACGCGCAGTCAATACGGGCGGGAATTGCCACATGCTTGCCCACGTTGGGCGTTGATCAGGCGCATCTGAACGCGGAAAGGCGGGTTCTTCGATGCCGTCCATCACCAAACCAGCCTCGAATGCGGTGTTGAGAATTTCATGAAGCGGGCGATGATAATAGTAATGTGGATTCGGTTCATCCGCTGCGCCCACACCTTTCACGGGTGGCATGTGCAGATACTCCCGTAATTTGAGCGCGTATTCGGTGTAAAGCTCGCCGTCTTTGTCGCCTTTCTCAATCATAAAAATTGGATTGTTTGAATTGAACGCAGGGTGCATGTTCGCAAACACAAAACGCCCCCCGTCGTCCAGTAAACGATTGACTGCGCGGAACAACGGCGCGATTACGGGCATATCCATCAACGCCATCGTACAGGTCACCGCTTTAAAACTGTTTTCACCCAACGCACAGAGCGCATCTGCATCGGTGGCATCGACAATTTTGTAATCAATCGGTGTGCCGGATGGTTGTCCGCGTTTTTTCGCCAGAGTGATAAGTTCAGCGCTGAAATCAGTTGCGGTCACATCGCCCCCTAATGTCGCTAATCGTCGCGCCAGCACCCCATTGCCACAGCCAATATCGAGCACGCGTTCACCCGCTTGTAGAGTGAGCAAACGCTCTACAGATGGGCTGACTAATGTGCGATGGAACTCATTGCCGTCATCGCCGTGTAGCGCATCCCAGAAAGACGCTTTGTTGTTCCACATAGCGCGTCCTGCGTCGTTGAGTTGTTTCGCGTCCATCGTGCTTCCTTATAGTATGTCGTGGTCAGGGTTTCATTATAATCAGAGTTCTCATCGCCACCAATCATTAGAGTGGGTATCAGAGCAAAAGATTAGAATTTTTGAGTAAGGTCAGGTTTTGATTTCCCGATGCTTGTCAAACTTGTGCATATTCGATACAATGTTTATGGGTGTGATTGTGTAAAATTTAACAAGTAAAAGTAATTTCGTGTTGGGTATATCCCTAGCAAATCCTCATCAAAATCGTTACACTGTCCATACTTTCTTGGGCGAATTTTCGCAACGAATAACCCTGCACAGGTGGGTTCATCTATAACAGGGGAATTAATGTTTAGTTATCGACTCTAGCAGGAAGAATCCATGAACTCTGGGAACAATAGTAATTCGAACAGTCTGCTAATCCCGATATTGATCGGTGGTGTGTTGATTGTAGTTGGCGGTCTGATTATCGGTCAGTTAACCCCTTCGATCTTCCCTGACCAGGCATCTGCTGAATCTGAACAGGTTGATACGCTGTTCCAGTTTATGCTGGTTATTGGTGGCGCGATCTTTCTTCTGGTACAGGGCTTGCTCCTGTATTCCGTCATCCGCTTTCGTAAACGTGACGATGCAGATGACGACGAAGATGGTCCGACCATTCACGGTAATACCACCCTCGAATTAGTCTGGACAGCAATTCCAGCAGTCATTGTGCTGGTGCTGGTTATTTATAGCTATCAGGTGTGGGTGGATATTCGCGATACACGCGACGATGAAGTGACAATCTCTGCCACCGGGGCGCGTTATGCGTGGACATTTGGCTACGAAGACCCGCAAGCTCGCACTATAGATGATAGCGACGAAGTGATTAGTGGCTCCTTGCCCGACCTGCACACTTATGTGGGTCAGCATGTGGTGATGTCTATGCAAACACAGGATGTCATCCACGCTTTCTGGATTCCAGAAATGCGTGTCAAGCAAGATTTATTGCCGGGGCGTACCACTGAAATTCGGTTTACGCCGATTGAACCGGAATCAGGCTGGGATTACACCGACGAACTCACTGGCGCACAATATAACCGCTATCGTGTGGTTTGCACCGAGCTGTGTGGGAGTGGTCACGGTAATATGTGGGCGAATGTTTATGTGCATGAGAGCGAAGAAGCGTATATGGAAGTGCTTGAGCGCGAAGTCTTCGACCCCATCATCAATCCTCCCGCAGACCCCACCATTCGCGGGCAACAGGTCATCCAAACTTATCCTTGCTCCGGTTGCCATGTTTTAGATGAATTGGGCTGGGCAGGTGTTACGGGACCTACATTAAACGGTGCTGGTGACCGTGCGACTACCCGTGTTGCTGGTCAAACAGCGGAAGAGTATCTGTACGAATCCATTTACTATCCAGGATCATATCTCGTAGCGGGCTATGGCGCATTGATGCCACAGTTCCAGCCAGGAGACCCTGATGGTGCAAATTATATGCCCGTCAACGATGTCTATGCGGTGGTGGCTTATCTCTGTGCACAGTCCAGCGCAGAAGAAAACCCCTGTGATTTCGACAATCTACGTAGTTTGATCGAAACAGATACTGGGCTGGATGTTACGTTTGGTGATGAAGCACCTGCATCAGAAGACTCCGCGACAGACGACACAATGACAGACGATGCGACAGATGAAGACGCATCAACAGACGACACAATGAACGAGGATGCAGACAGTGATGAGACTGAAAGCACCCCGGAAGCAGATGAAGAAGAAAACACTGGCGATGGAAGCGATTAGGAAGAATACGAGGTAATTTATGGCTACGATTTCTTATCCGATTGGTGGAACGCAGGGCAAACCTGCTAAGAGACCTGCTTTAGCGGAGTACTTCCGTTGGAGCATCGATCACAAAATCATCGGCGTGCAGTATATGGTCACCTCTTTGACCTTCTTCATTGTTGCTGGTGCGCTAGCGATGTTCATTCGCTGGGAATTGTTGACACCGGAACTTGACTTTGTTTCTAACGGCGAAACCTATAATTCGCTCTTTACCATGCACGGCACCATGATGATTTTCCTGTGGATTGTGCCGATGTTCGCTGGCTTTGGGAATTATCTTGTCCCGCTGATGCTCGGCGCGAAGGATATGGCATTCCCATGGCTGAACGCGCTGGCTTTCTGGATGATCCCTCCGGCGGGTTTGCTTATGCTGATGGGCTACTTCGCAGGACCTGCGGAAGCAGGCTGGACAAGCTACCCGCCGTTGAGCACTATTTATAGCCCGGACGGTCAAACACTGTGGATTTTGTCCCTGCACCTGCTCGGTCTATCTTCTATTTTTGGTGGTATCAACTTTATTGTGACCATCAAAAACATGCGTCCAGCGGGTATGGGTTATTTCCAGATGCCGTTGTTCGTGTGGTCAATTTTAGCAACATCCATCATCGTGGTGATGGCGACCCCATTCCTTGCGGGTGCGCTCACCCTGCTCTTGCTGGATCGTGTGGCAGGCACAGCATTCTTTGATATTGCGGCGGGTGGGGATGTCCTGTTGTGGCAGAATATCTTCTGGTTCTATAGCCATCCGGCGGTGTACATCATGGTTCTGCCGGGAATGGGCATTTTAAGCGAAGTGTTATCTGTGCATTCCCGTAAACCCATTTTCGGGTATCGCATGATTGCGCTGTCTAGTATGGCAATCGCGCTGATCGGCTTTACTGTCTGGGCGCATCATATGTTCACCAGCCTGAACCCTGAACTGCGTATTCCCTTCATGGTCACATCCATGATTATCGCGGTGCCAACGGGTATCAAAATCTTTAGCTGGTTGGGCACGGTGTGGATGGGCAAAATTCGCTTTACCGGCGCGATGCAATTTGGGCTGGGTTTCCTGTCCCTGTTCGTGATCGGTGGCATTAGCGGTGTGATGCTGGCGGCAGTGCCCGTAGACATCCACATGCACGATACCTACTTCGTCGTCAGTCACTTTCATTTTGTGCTGTTCGGCGGGAGTGTATTCGCCATCTACTCCGGTATTTATCAATGGTGGCCCAAGATCACCGGACGTATGCTGAATGAACGTCTGGCGACCATTCACTTCTGGTTGACCTATATCGGCTTCCTTGGCGCGTTCTTCCCGATGCACATTCTTGGTATGCGCGGGATGCCCCGTCGTGTTGCCGTGTACGATCCACAATTCCAGGATTTGAACGCAATTGTGAGCGTGTTCGCGTTTATCCTCGGTATTTCGACGTTCGTTCTGCTTTACAACATGATCGTGAGCACGGTCAACGGCAAGGTTGCTGGTGCAAACCCGTACCGCGCCCTGACATTGGAATGGATGACAACATCACCACCACCGGCATATAATTTCATCGGCGAACCGATCCCGTATGAAGACCCATATGGCTATGGCACGGAAGCATCCAAAGAATACTTGAAGGCGATGGAATCACGCTTTGGACCACCGCCACCCGCAAAACCAGCACCCGAGGCTGAACCGGATGCACCCGCACCCGCGCCTGAACCTGCTGGCGACTAATTTATGAGCACATGTTCAGGGGGTACGGTAACCGTGCCCCCTGTTGACCGTTTGAGATGTATTGTTAGATAAGAGAATTGATGCAAAACCAAAATTTACTGGAAGAAAATCTATCACGCGAGGAATTGCAGGCGCTTAAAAATCGTCGCACCGGCATGACGGTGTTCCAGATTTCGTGGATGATGGCGTTTATTTGCCTGATTATTGTGAACTGGCAATTGCGCTTTTCCTATTCACAGTGGCCCCCGCCCGGTGTTGAGGCGATGAATAGGCTCATCCCAACGGTGGGTACTGTGGCGTTATTGATTAGTGTATTTTTTGCCAGACGCGCCCTGAACGCTATTCAGGAGGATGATCGTCGCGCCTTTTTAACCCAATGGGGTGCGGTGATCGGTCTGGGCATATTGTTTATGCTCATTATGGTCTATGAATGGATCATCGCGCCGATGGACACACAATATGGCGCGGTCTTCCGGCTGATGACCGGGTTTCATGGGTTACACGCATTGGCTATCGCTGTGTATATGGGGGTTGTGTACAATAACGCCCGCAACGGTGCGTATAATATGCTGGACTTCTGGGCGATAGAAGCCGGCGTTAAATTATGGTATTTTGTCGCATTCGCATGGATTCTATTCTATGCGGTGTTATATTGGATATAATTGAGCTGTTGGTTATTAGCTCATAGCTGTTAGTTAACAAAACTTAGGCAACAATTGTCATAAGTATTTATGTAGGAAATTGTTGGCTTTACGTGATTTTCTAAAAGCTAATAGCTGGCAACTAAGAGCTAGTAGCTAATTTCAAAGGAGCGGAAATTTATGCAACCTGGACTTGCACGCGCTGTCCCAATGGGCATCCTCGGATTTCTGTTGGGCATTCTGCTGGTAGCACTCCTTCGTGCGTTACAGAGTATTGACCCGGTATGGGATACACAACTTGCCCTGACGATGGCGGCGTTTACCACGTCGGGTTTCTTCATCTGGGGAATGGGCGCGGCGAACCCGACAGTCAATGCACACCCGCACGAACCAGAGGCTGACGAATTTGGTTTGATCGTCGTAGATGATGACGATGACCACGACCATCATGACGACATTGAATTAGAAACCCGCGACACCTTCGGATATTCGTTCTGGACGATTTCGTTCTGGACAATTTTGTTGCTGGTCTTTGTGTTTGGTCTGGCGACGATTTCCGGTGGACCTGCGCTTCAGGTTTCGGAAGACCCGGGTGCAGAACCGACACAGATTGCGAATAACGTCGATATTAACTTCCCCATTCTTGGGGAAATGGTGATTAGCCAGTTCGCCGCATTTGCGCTGTTCACAATCTTCACACTGGTTTCATTGGCTGTTGCTGGTGGTGGAATCGGTCTGGCATTTGTCTCATTATTCAAAGGGGTTAAGACCGCCGAGGCGAACGAACCGGAGCCAACGCTGGCATTGCTGGCGGCACCCGCACCAGAGCGTAAAGCGGTGGCAGAAGCTGAAGGAATCGGGCAAGTGTCACTCCCTGTTCGGCTTGGCACGACGTTAGCATTATTCGTGATTATGCTGTTGCTGGATGGCTGGATTCTTAAATCTGTGGTCGAAATTTCGCCAGCATGGGTGCGCTCATTGTTTGCCTTAGGTGTGGGTATCGGCATCACTTACGCGATCTTGCGTCCGGTGTATCAGAGTGCCAACGCCACATTCTCATTGACCCGTCAGATGGTCTTCTGGGGCTTGTTCTTCTTCCTGTACTGGGCATTCTGGTATGTCTTGATCTATTATGCCTTGCTCGGTCTGGATGCAATCTTAGGTATGAACTCTGCGAACTTCTTTGTTGGCGATATTAATGTGTTCGGGGTGTTTACCATCAAGATGGACACCTGGTTCGATTTCCTGAATACATTACTGACATTTGTGAATGCCGTCGGTATTGCAATCACCATCGCCTATCCGGGTGTGATCACCCGTGCGGTTGGGCGTGGTGCGCGTGGGCTAGCACGCTGGTTGCGTGGCGCTCCGGCATTCTTGGGACAATAATTAGACTTAGGGGTTGGATAACGTATGACTGATATGAGCATTGACAGTGCCCAACAGGCACACCTCGCTGAGGAAGCCAAAAAAGAGGCACTCAGCATTGATAATCAAAAATTTGCCATGTGGCTATATCTGGCATCAGAAGTCGTCATCTTCACGGTGTTTATTGCCGCTTACGTCGTTTTTCGTATTCGTGAGCCGGAGATTGTCCACGAAGTTCACGAAGCGCTCGGCTTTGTCGGTATTTTGCTGGTGACGTTCAACACCTTCCTGCTGTTAACCAGTAGCTGGTCGATGGTGATGGGTCTGCGCGAGATTCAGCGTGATAATGTCCAGGGGTTGACACGCTGGTTTAGCATTACTGCCATTCTGGGAACGATCTTCGTCATCCTACAATATATCGAATATCAGCGTCTTGGCGAAGAAGCCGTGACCTTAGATTTCGCTAGCGATGCCTTCGGTGGCTTCGGGATGCACTTTTATGCACCAACCGCCTTTCACGGTGTTCACGTTATCGTTGGTGTCATCTGGTGTTTAGAAGTGATGCGTCGTGCGCGTAACGGACGTTATAGCAGTAAAAACAATGTCGGCGTAGAAGTGTTTGGCTTATACTGGCACTTTGTCGATGTGGTCTGGATTTTACTGTTTACCCTGATTTATCTGGTATAGGAGGCGCAACATGGCTGATGAACACAAAGACGAAAATAAAGACGAATTAACCGATTCACAGGTTGAAGACCTTGCACAAACGCCACCTGCATCTGATGAATATCCTGAAGATCAGGATGAAGAAGTGCGGGAAATGGTAAAAAACGGTGAGGTGCCCAAAGCAGAGGGTGTCGCCACTGCTGACGCGCTCGAAGCGACTCAAAGTGTTACTGATGCGCCTGTGGTGGAGACCTTTGGCGCGGGTGTGAGCGCCATCCAAGAGAGTATCGAGGCATTGGACGACGAAATTCCAGAGACACCGGCGGACGCATTAGCGCATCATGCTCATGGGGATACAACCGTATTATTCGGGCAGGTATTGCCCTTCCCAATTTATACTGTTATCTTTTTCGGTCTAGGTATTTTGACACTGATCGAAGTGGTGATGGCAGAAGTCATCTCCAGTGATGCGAAAATTCCGATCTTGCTCGGCATCGCTATAGTGAAGGCATATCTCGTGGTGTATTATTATATGCACCTCAACACGGATAGTCGTATTTTTGCGATCACGCTGGCATTGCCGATTATGATTGCTGTGCTTTCCGCACTGTTCCTATTTGCGGTTGATCCGGTCTCGTACTAAACGGCACGGTAGACCCCTAATTCCAAAATAAAATGGACGGTGTTGAGCCGTCCATTTTTTGATTCTAAATGTGCTGTCTATCGACTATCGGGTTAGATGTCATCTGCCGGATTATTTGGATCACGCCCGTTAGCAATTTCCGACTCGTCTAACTCACCACCGCCATCGCTATCCTGGCAGGCATCTCCGGTACCATCGGTGTTCCAATCCGCTTGACCACCGTTGGGCGTGGCTGGGCAGTTATCTGGCACATCCGGCACACCGTCGCCGTCACCATCAGGGCAACCGTTGTAGGGTGCGGCAAACGCGATCCCCGCTACAAACTGGCAATCGTCCACGCCATCATTCTGCCCGTCATTGTCATCATCAGGGTCACAGGCATCACCCTGACCGTCACCGTCATTATTCTGCTGACCACCGTTGGGCGTGGCTGGACAATTATCAGGAACATCCGGCACGCCGTCGCCGTCACCATCAGGGCAACCGTTGTAAGGTGCGGCAAACGGCACACCAGCGACGAACTGGCAATCGTCCACACCATCATTTTGCCCGTCATTGTCATCATCGGGGTCACAGGCATCACCCTGTGCATCGCCGTCATTGTTCTGTTGACCAGCATTGGCGACAAACTGGCAATTGTCCGGTGCATCAAGCACACCGTCATTGTCATCATCAGGATCGCAAGCGTCACCCTGTGCGTCACCGTCATTATTCTGCTGACCACCATTTGCGATCAGAGGGCAATTGTCCGGTGCATCAAGCACACCGTCGTTGTCATCATCAGGATCGCACGGATCGCCAATACCATCAGATTCGTTATCTTCCTGTCCTGGATTGGCGGTGAACTGGCAATTGTCTGGCGCGCTGTCTAAGACACCGTCGTTGTCATCGTCAGGGTCACACGGATCACCGAGTGCGTCGCCGTCGTTGTTTTGTTGTCCGGCATTGGCGATAAACTGGCAATTGTCCGGTCCATCAAGCACACCGTCATTGTCGTCATCGGGATCACAGACATCGCCCTGTGCATCACCATCGTTATTTGCCTGATCGGTGTTGGCATTTATGGGGCAATTATCCGCGCCATCAAGCACCGTGTCGGTATCCGTATCTGGGTTGAATGGATTTGTACCGGCGGCAATTTCCTGCCCATCGTTCAGTCCATCGCTATCCGGGTCAGCGACGAGTGGTGGCGTGCCATAGATGCGTACTTCATCACCATCCGTCAACCCATCATTATCGGTATCACTGTCATTAGGGTCTGTGCCATACAGATTGGCTTCTTGCCAGTTGCTCAGACCATCATTGTCATCATCTTCAAAGAACAACGGATCATTACCATTGATGATCTCTTCGCCGTCTGACTCACCGTCGCCGTCGGTATCTCTGTTGGTCGGGTTAGTGAAGTAGATAAAGCGCTCATCACCATCGGTCAGACCATCCCCGTCGGTATCCGGTACTGTTGGGTTACTGCCGACAACATGTACTTCCGTACCGTCATCAATACCGTCAGCATCAGTATCGAATAATGCTGGATTACTGCCATAGGTGTTGACTTCGTCACCGTCAATCAAGCCGTCGTCGTCAGTGTCGTTATCGAAGATGTCTGTACCATAAACGTACACTTCATAATAACTACCGATTCCGTCAAAATCCGGGTCTTCATCACGGTTATCAAAATCGTCACAAACATCGCCAAAACCGTCAAAATCAAGATCATCCTGATTCCGGTTGACGACTGTCGGGCAATTGTCATCCAGGTTATTGATGCGATCACCGTCAACATCAATATCGCAAGCATCACCGAAGCCGTCACCATCTGTATCGGTCTGGTCAGCGTTGTACGATGTCGGGCAGTTATCTACCCCGTTAGCGATGCGGTCAAAATCTTCATCTTCATCACAGGGATTGCCCTCGCCGTCAAAATCGCGGTCTTCTTGTCCCGGATTTTCATCTAAAGGGCAGTTATCAAATCGGTTTTCAATTCCATCACCGTCAGAGTCGCTAAATTGCACGTCCAGCCCACGAATCGCGTTTAAGAGCGGTGCGAACTGTACATCTGTCGGTTGCATATTGTTCGGCTGGTTCGGGGTGCTCCACTGGCAGGAGCCACTGTTCAAGCAGATAAAACTGCTATAACCGGAATCAACCGATATGTCTCCGCTGTTGCTGGTCAACTGGGTCTGTCCATAGGCGCTTAACCGCATCCACGGAATGGATGTTGTTGACGTGGTATTTGTGTTAGCCGTCTGTGAACCACCACCGAGCGCGGGTAGCGCATTGACACCGATAATCTGCACAAAAACGACATCGCTAATTTCTACATCATAGCCGTTAATGGTCAGTTCCACGGTGGTATCTTCCGGTGGCGCGAGGATGATCCCGTTGAGTGCTTCGCTACAGGGTGCGTGGTTCATCAGCGTGGTGAAGTCGAACCCTGCGCGTGTTTCTGATGTGGCGGGTTGAATGTTCTCTACGTGGCTTTCTCCGACAAGTATCGCGCTTACAAAATCATCTCCCCCAAGTGGTAATGTAAGCACAGCTAATCCCCAACGGTCATTTTCGACATCAAAGCCGCTGGATTGTATTTCGGAAATAAGCTCTAATTCTGTGCGATCACCGGGTGCGCTAAAATCTACTGTTTCGGCATCAACAGTGTCAATAAATTCAACCTCAAGCGCATCATTACCGTAGCAGACACTGTTACCTGTCAGGTCTGTACAGGTTTCTGCAACGGTTTCGATGATTGTTGTGACTAATGCCGTACAGGTTGCGTCCGGTTGATCAGTCTCGTTGGTTTGTGCTGTGGCAATGCTCAGACTACTTGTGAACACGAACGCTAGCACAAGAAAATAACGCATAAGCATAGACATACGGTTCCTTCTTATACTCGTTTACAGGGGAGTGGTAGTTTATCTGTAGTGAGTTTTCTCTATAAATTATGTGTGATGTTAACAAATTGATATGTTTGTTTCAAAATTATAATACATATTGTGCAATTTACAGGGGTGTATCACAAAAAATTTACAAAACAAACAAAAGATAAACCCTTTATCCATTCTTAATATAATCAGTAATAAAAGACTTATCGAATTAGAGGCTTTTGTGACAGAATTTGTCACAGATGATATTAGTGCATAAAGAAACAAAAAATGCCGGATTTTGTATTTTTCCGGCATTATGGTTATTTGAGGCTTACCCGGTGACTTCTGTCGCGACAAAGTCAATCGTCAGGATAACTTCATCGGTGATATTGGCAACACCCGGCGCACTGGGAATGGAGATATTCCAATCTTCATAAAGAATGGTGGTTGTGGCGCTTCCGGTCAGTTGACCCGCCTCACCCAATGTAACCTGTGTAGTGAACGCGACTTCATTGGTTGTGTTGATAATGGTTAGGTTGCCGACGATGTCGAACGTGTAGGTTTCGCCAACGGTCACGGTTTCCGGCAGGTTGTTGAGTGCGGTTGGTATGAACTCGATGAACTCGAACTCATCCTGTGACGACAGGAGAATCTCTGCACGTAAGGCACGGTCACGGAATTGATTATCCGTCGCTATTGTGCGCGCATTAATGCGAATCGTGCCGATTTGTGATGATGCAGGATTGGCAAAATCAACGATAATATCACCGGCAACCTCGCTGGTTGTGCCGATAACCGTCACCCGTGACCCGCGCAGGTCTTCATCCAAACTAAAGCTCGCTAATGAGTTTTCCGGCACGATGCGATATTGGGTACGGGTGGTGGTGGATTCTGCCTGTGTATCGGTTGTGTCCTCAGTTGTTTCTGTATCGCCCGTGCTGGCGACAACGGTGGCTTGCAATGATTCCACCTGAGCGCTGAGTGCCGCGACCTGTGTAACTGCATCGAAAGCTTGCGTCGGATTTAGGGTGGGCAAAGCGTTAATATCTAGCGTGGGTGCGCTGATAGGTTCGCTCGCGGTACCATCTCCACCCACAACCCATGTATACCCTAGAATACCGGCAACTGCGCCGATTCCGAGCGCAATAAGCACGACAATAACGAGTGTGTTTCGTGAATTCATTTTTTCTCCATGTCCTGTTGGAACAGTCAGTATTGCGTACAATAAAATTATCTACAAAGTATGTGTTCAAAATGTCATGAAAATGTAAACTCTTGCTGAGAGTAGGCTAAGTTCAACAAAAGTGTCGTGTGTTGGTAGTGGTTAAGTGGTGTAAGAATTTACAGCACGCGATCAATGATCGCCATAAGCTAAAACCTCATCGCTAGAATCAGTGTATAACCCGCCTAAAGTCGGCTCGTTCTACCGGAGTTCTTAACCCTGTGCATACACTATCACCATTTACTTCTCAAACACTCCCCGTATACTATGCCCCCAAAAATACAAAATTCGCCCTTGCAAAACGGGGCAAAAGCGATATATACTGTTGTCACTTCGCGGGCGTAGTTCAGCGGTAGAACGTCTCCTTGCCAAGGAGAAGGTCACGAGTTCGAATCTCGTCGCCCGCTCACCACAAAGCACCTACAACGGGTGCTTTTTTTTGTTTCTATTTCCTGCAACAAAGATTTGCAAACTCTGACATGATTTCATCAGCTTGAACTCAGAATAGATGTACAATGGAATAAGCAATACAGGGAAAGGTCTTAGGATTTTGAGACGTGCTCAAGCTATGTGTTAGTTATGCGCGTGATGATACAGGTTTCACCAATTATCTGCGTCCGATACTCCAACAAGCCGGTCATGAGGTTGTGCATGTCCGTGATAATACCAACCTCACAGACGCATGGGCACAGGAAGTTCGCGCTCAGATTGCTGAGTCTGATGTCCTGTTATTGTGTTATTCCTCTGCAACGGTGCAGTCCGAAGGGGTAGAACGCGCGGTTGATCTTGCGAGTGCCCATCATCTGAAGATTATGCTGTTATTGGTGGAAAAGGCCCCTCTGCCAGAGCATATCGCGCACTTAGATGCGCTTGACTTTACTGACCATAATCACTATGAACAACACGCAGATCACCTCCTACATATTTTAGATAATTATCAGGCAGAGCTGGAGCATGAAGTCGCTACGCTTGAATCCGATCCAGAATTTCAACCACTGTACTTACACCTGACCGATACACCTGTCACTTATCCTCCTGAAGTCACAACAATCGCATCGGATTTAACAGGGATTGAGCGTACTGTCGCGCAAACCCGTCTGCTGATTGGTAAGTGGCGGGGCATGTTGCTGACAGGCGGTGGTGTGTTGTGCGCGATG
>DAOTXB010000577.1:0-2461 GCA_034435575.1 Anaerolineae bacterium | reverse complement strand
TTGAATTTTAAAGCTGGTGAGAGTGAGACAAAGTGGT
The DNA here is from genome assembly GCA_034435575.1 of Anaerolineae bacterium. Lineage (GTDB taxonomy): Bacteria > Chloroflexota > Anaerolineae > Aggregatilineales > Phototrophicaceae > JAVJSU01. The sequence goes on along the minus strand of DAOTXB010000577.1, from coordinate 2,424 downwards.
CGGTACGCGAGTAGCGTTATAGATCATAAGGGCGCAAGTAGCTATATTCAGGCACTTCATGTGGATCGTCAGTGCTATATGTAAGGGTTGAGATTGACGCTGTTGCCGGATATTCCTCCGGTAAACCAAGCGTCTGCATCTGCCCCTTTTGGCGCATATCTGGTGTTGCCCCTTTAGCGAATAAGAACATGAATGCGACAATATCACCGTGTGTTATCGCCGCGATTTCCTGACCGTTATAATCAAGGCGTGCCTGAGTAATAAATTGTTGTGTCCGTGCAAATACATCATTCTGTAATTCATAGGGTGGTTGGTTGCCCGTGTACAAATCAAAGTTATCTTTTGCTAGTTCATTGAGTGATTCGCCTTCGCGGGGTGTAAGAACCTCGTCAATGAGTTCGCTGGTTTGTAACGTGATTTCTGGATGTGCGTTTACAATGATGTTTGCGGTTTCTTGTGCGCGGGGTTGTGGACTAGCAAAAATGGCGGATAGTGGCTTGTTCTTTAAAGCATCCCGTGCTGATGTTGCTTGTTCACGTCCCTTTGCACTTAGCCTAAAATTTGGCATTCTTCCATAAAGAATACCTTTGGGATTATGGACATCACCGTGTCGAATTAGATGAATTCGTATAGTCATTAGAAAGCCTTGCGTTGCAGAATAGAAATATAATCAACAAAACCAAGTTAGAATAGCATAGTGACCCACAAATAAAAAAGAATCTGATGAATTTACAAGAAACCTTCACACTTAAATGCCTCACATTCAACACATGGGGCATAAGAATCATGCCACATCAAAAATTACGCCTAAGGGCAATTAGTACAACCTTACAAGAACGCAAAGAAGATATTGTTTGCTTACAAGAAGTATGGTCTGCAAAAGATCGAGAACTTATCGTCGCGCAAAATCACCACAGCTACCCCTATAGCTTTTACTTCGCCTCGAATGGCGTGGGGAGCGGGTTACTAACCTTATCAAAACACCCGATCATCGAAACAGCATTCATACAATTTCGCGCACGGGGTAGAGCAGATCGCGTTTATTATGGAGATTACATCGCTGGCAAAGGAATTGGCTTAACATGCATCAAGACACCAAGTGGCATTCTTGACCTCTACAATACACACACTGTCGCACAATATGACTCCGATCACCGTGATGAATTCCGAGCACATCGTCGCAGTCAACATTATCAAATCACGCAGTTTATCCAGGAGCATACAACCACAAACCCTGTAATTCTTCTAGGGGATTTTAATATGCGCCCCGATCAGCCGAATTACACACTTATTACCACATTGGCAAATGTCAGTGACAGTTATTCAACCGTAAACCCTGATGATGGAGGTTATACACTCAGTACTGAGAATCCATTTCATGATTCGCCAGACCTACGTTTAGATTACATATTCAAGCAGAATGGTAAAGAAATTATCCTTGAACCGATTGAATCACAGGTGACCATGAAGTATCTTCCGTTTACGGCAAGGCGTATTGCTTATTCAGATCATTTTGGGGTAAGCACAACCTTCGAAATAGCTCACGCTCACGCGAAATCATCTGAGCCGGATATTCACGTACAGATCGCGGTTGAACAGGCAACCATAGATGTACTTAAATCGGGCATTGCCCATGCTGAACTACGTCACAAGCACGCAATTCAGCAACTCAAAACGACCTATGCTATGAGTTTGTCACTTTTGATAGTGAGCACACGCTTGCCCAAGCCAATGCGATGGTTACTATGGTCCATCTGTATAACATATATACTTCTAAAACGACGGATTGCTCAACGAGATTTACCACAAGAAGTAGATGCACTGACAAAAACGTTGGATGAAGTAGCAAAACAAAAAGCGCGACATTCGGTCACGCTTCGCTAAAGATTTTATAAGAATGTGAATTTAAGTTTTGTTTTATGAAGCATCTGCCATTTTGACAGGGACTTCTACTGCTATTAATTCAGCAGGTGGATTGCTTGCTAAATATTTACCAGCGATCAGACTAATCGGCACTGAAGCGATGAACCAGACCATTACGATGTTTAAAACAGCTTCCATTATTTTGATCCTTCAGCTATGAAGAAGTGTATAATTGATTTGCGTGTGTGTTTACTTTCTTCACAATAATATGATACTTTCTTCATATCTCCAATAGCCTAAAAGTAATATTTACCTTTTTCCAACCAAATACGAATGATATAAGCGGTTTTGTTACATTATTCAAACCTCATCGGGCTTATTTTCTTCGGATTCAAGGCTACTCATAATCAAATTTTCAATATCTTCAATTGCAATTTCTAATGATTTACGAGCACCTTTGAACTGTGCCATATGACGTGGCTTGTAACGGTCATCCGTCGACTTACGTTGCATAATCTTGATAAGATCGCGCCATTTACTGATAAGACCCAACAACTCACG
>DAOTXB010000576.1:0-3770 GCA_034435575.1 Anaerolineae bacterium | reverse complement strand
ACGTCTAACGGTGTGGATAGCATCGGCGGTATCGACCAGGTTAATGATTTGCCCGGTGTGGCGCAGACCCCCGCGGGTGAAAATGAACGGGTAATCGCCAGCATGGACGACCTGCATTTACTCGGCTTTACGTCGCGTCTTGGTGATGCCATCCTCGAATTGACTTATCGCGTGCATCCAGAAATCCCGCGTCCAGTGCCCGCCATTGCACGGTTGGATGGCGATTACGAAATTTTGACCGAAGCACTTTCTCAAACTGATCTTGACGCTGTGTTGAACGAAGGCGGTCCCTATACGCTGTTTGCGCCTGTGGATCGTTCTCTAACAGGCATAGAGTTGACTGACCTGACTGCGCTCGAAACCCTGTTGATGGCGCATGTGGTCGCAGGAGAATTTAGCGCAGAATCGCTCATCACAATGGCAGGCGAATCGCTCACCACGCTCGGTGGCACAGAATTGACCATCACTCTTGATGAATCCGGTGCGGTCAATATCAACGGTGTGCCTGTGGTCGAGGCTAATCTCGTCGCATCTAACGGCTTTGTGCATGGAATCGCAAATGTGCTAGCGACGGAGTAGACCAGCTTAATCATACCAAGACCAGTCACCAGAGAAATAAGAGGGACGCGGGGCGATGTAATCCTGCAATGCCTCGCGTTCGGCGTTGAGCGCTTGCCATGCGCGTTCCCGGCTGACATGATACCCGAACACACCGCGAGATTCCTGCCAATTATCCAGCCAATGCAAGCGCCAACCCATGCGCGTTAAAATCGTCTCGCGTTGTGAAGCGGTCAACTCAGGATGATCAAGCAGATCAATCACGATGGGCACGGCATCATCAGACAGTGACGCGATATAAGCAACATCAAATGTTTCACCATTTTCCCAGCGATTGACGTTCTGCGTGGCGATGAATCGATCCACATTAAGCACGTTCAACGTCAGCGTAAAGCCAAACACGACCACCACACACCCTACCCAGAACCATGACCGATTCCGTGCAATATCATGCGCGAGGAACACCAGCAACACGCCCAACCACAGCATAAACGCGCCACTCATCACACGGATGCGCGTGTACCCGTAGGCATTTTCATAGATATACAAACGATAGAGCGCAGATAGAGACAATAACATGGTCAGCGCGATCATGGCGAGGGTTAACCCGCGAAACAGCCTATCATTTTCACGATCTCGTGTGGTGATTTTGTCCAAAATGAGCGTCATCAGCGTGACCATACACGCCACCATCAACAATTCCCAGAAGCCACGACGGGCATATTGGGCATAGGTCAGTCCCTGGGTGTTGATGTTCGCCTCGCCACCGAACAGATAGCGTGCTTGAATCACCATAAATGTCATAAACATCAGGTTCATCCCGCCCAGCAAAATCCCGCTTTCGATCCGGGAAATGCGGAGCAATCGTTTAGGCTTCTCTGCGGGTTTAACCACGTCTTCCACAGGATCAGGCTCGGTTAACAATAAGCGAAAGCCGATGATGCTCAACCATGCGAACAACACGATCATCCCTAACTGCCACAGCGTATCCGTTGGTGTATTAGGCGTGATCCATGCGATCACATCATCCATTAATCCAGCAAAAACCACATCCGCCGAACTCAACAGCCCGCCAAAAATCAGCAAAATGGGCACGGTCAACACCAGCCCACGCATTACCGACACGGCATGACGCTTATTTTCCCCGCCGATTTTGATCGTTCTAAACCACACACGGCTCTCTAATATGGAAAATAGTGGTGCGCGTATCCATTCTACGAATATAATATCGAACACGACCAATAGGGCGCGTCCTGATCGTCCACCCAAAAAGCGCGATGTGCCCCCGTATGTAAATGCTAGCATGAGCATCATCAGCATCAAACCGGTGTTGAGTGTGGTCTGTGCCGGCGATACACTGAGCGTCAACATGACCGCGCAGAATATCGCCGGAATCGTCAGCGCGAAATTTGCCAAAAACACCGGGGCTTTGAGGTATAACGCTAATCCCAATCCACACCCCACATACGCCGTGACAAATATCGGCACATTGATGCCCACCGCATTGCCATAAAACACCGTATTCCCGATGACACCCATCGCCAACCCCGCGACAATAATCATCACCGCGATGAAATGTGCCCGTGTAGGGGTTTGTGGTGCTTTATCTGTGGTGGAGGTATCCGTGTTCGGTGTTGCGCCATTCGGATAATCACCCGTTTGTCCTGCTTCCGGTGTCAATACATCATCATATTGCATCATGTTATTCCCTATAGTTCAGTATAGTTCAGTGCCCATCCATATTGCCCACCTTACGCCATCATCACCCGCACATGCGACGGCTTACATGCCCATAACCGCGCACCTGAGTGCTTGACTTAAGACATAAGTTCACCTTCCGGTGCTATGATGGAGGGGATTGTGTTAGCGAAATATCATGATGACGGAGCGTGTAACGATGGCGATAAACAGCACCGGTATGGACGGACGCATGCAGGAAATTCGCACAATTTACCGTGATTTCACCCAATTTTATGAGATTGCGGGTGGTCTCGGACTGGTGATTTTGGGCGTGTTATTGGGCGGGCTATTTTTTAATCAAAGTGGAGATTACCCGACCAATCTATATACTGAATTTTTGAGCATCTGTTTGACCGTGTTTGTGTTGGATACCCGCGCCCGCCACCGTGACCAACGGCGCAGAATCGATGAATTGCGCGAACGCTTATTGCGCGAGGCGAGTAGCGGTGTCAACGAAACTACAAAAACGGCGATTGAAGAATTGGCACAGCGCAACCTATTGACGGGCGAAACCGGTTGGCTACAGGGGGCAGATTTAAGCGAGGCAAACATGAACGGCGTGAAGTTGGATTCAGCCAATCTGCGCGGGGCGAATCTGCGTCAGGCACGGTTGGAGAATGCGACCCTGTTTGATACCGCGCTCGATATGGCGGATTTGAGCAATGCTAAATTACACGGTGCGCTCCTCTCTTATGCCACCATGACCTATACTGCGCTGGAAAATGCTGACTTACGGAATGCCAGTTTACAGCGGGTGGTGCTCAACCATGCGAATTTGAGCTATGCTGATTTACGCGGGGCAGATTTAACCCGTGCCAGCTTGAAGTTTACACGCTTCACCGATACCGTTTTTGACGATACGACCATCCTGCCTGATGGCTCGCACTGGTCAGTACAGACAGATTTAACCCGTTTCGGCGCAGAAATCGCTGTGGTACCCGGTGGCGCACCCTATTTACACATTAAACCGGATGGCGACCCTTCTGGCTGATGCACATAAACCCCTAGTTGATGGGGGAGTATGTGCTCAGGATTACGCCTATGATGAAAGATACGATGATTCACCCTTTAGCACTTAAAAATATGCTTATCAACATGCAATTGATAATGAAACATCATTCACCGAATATTGACAGAGGAACCGTATGAACAGCCTCGACCAACCCCGCGAATATACGCGCACGCTACCGCTCTTACACCGTGCCGGACAACTTAGCCTACAAGATAAACCCCTCGGCGAAATTTTGGATGCCTTCGTAAACCTGACACTCGAACTGATCGCCATTGATACAGATGAAGACGGCGAAGACGGGCACTATTTCTCGTATATTGCGCTCAAAGAAGATGATAAACTGGTGTTTCGTGCCGCTAGTCCATCGCGGATTCTGGCGATTTTGTTAGAGCGTTACGGTGAACTCAGCCCATCACGCGGGATTGCCGGACAAGCCGCCCGTCATGGTGCAACGCAAGTG
>DAOTXB010000575.1:0-2002 GCA_034435575.1 Anaerolineae bacterium | reverse complement strand
CACGCCCCCACGAAACGATAAACCTGTGTTTGAATTCGCTGAATTACCCGGCATTTTCCTCAACAACATCGTACCTATCCTGCTCATCGCCGGAGTCGGTTATTTAAGCGGGCGCTGGCTGAATGTGCCACCGAAGCCAATAGGCGCATTGATCTTCTATGTCTTTACCCCCGCGCTGATCTTTGATTTGATCTATAACAGCGAGGTCGGTGGGGATGAATTTCTCCTGTTGTTCGGCGTGACGGCGGTATTTCAAATTATCATTACAGCCGTGACCTATGCCGCGCTCTATTTTCAAGAGGCGAACTCGGTGGAACGGGCGAATGTACTCATTGGCACCTTTTGCTTGAATGCGGGGAATTATGGTTTAGCGCTGATTAGCTTCGCCTTCGGGGATGATGTGTTGAGCCGCGCCGCGATTGTGTTTGTGGCGAATGTCGCGCTCAACTATAGCTTCGGTGTGTATATTGCCTCCAATGGTCAGGGGTCTGCACGGGATGCAATCCGCAATGTGTTGACCACTCCGGCGATTTACGGCGTGATTCTGGCATTTGTGCTCAAGGGGTTGGATATTTCGCTTCCACTAGCCTTAGATCGTGCGATGGTCAGCCTTTCTGATGTCACCATTCCTATGATGTTGATTTTGCTCGGCATACAGTTAGGTTATTTCACCCGTCTGGATCGGCTTGGGCTGGTGGCAACCGGCACGATTATCAAATTATTGATCGCGCCCTTTATCGCCTTCGGTTTAGTGGCGCTGTTTAACCTGACGGGCGATGCCAGAATCGCGTTTATCTTACAGGCAAGCATGCCAACCGCGGTAGTAACGATCATACTCACCACCGAATTCGACCTTGATGCTGATCTCGCGCTTAACCTGATTATGCTGACAACCTTCCTCAGCCCGATTACACTCTCTGTCCTGATTGCGATTCTGTCATAAGGGCAAAATTGTCATAGATTGTCTCACTTTATTGTGACATTGTCATAGACCATTGGTCTGCTATTGTTCCTCGCTGACCGTTAACGACTGCGCTAGTATACGCATAAGACGAGGAGACAAGGACAATACCGTGTCGTTGAGCATACAGGTTAATCGTGACGATTCCCGCCCGCTGTATTTACAAATTGCCAGCCAGATCAAAAATCAGATTAGTGTCGGACGCTTGCCCGGTGGTACACGGTTGCCTTCCGTACGGGCAATGGCACAAACACTGAGTGTCAACCGCTTGACCGTCCATAACGCTTACAGCGAATTGCAGGCTGATGGCTGGGTAGAATCCACCGTCGGGCGGGGCACGTATGTTGTGGAACACGCTGAACCGATGACGATGCTCTCCACCCTTAGCACCGAGTTTAGCTCCGGTAATGTGCTCAAAGACCTCGTACCGATCAAGCAAATTCCCACCTTGCGCTCACTCGCCACCGCAGAGCCGGACGCATCACTCGCGCCTGTGGATGAATTCTGGGGCATGTTGACCGCCCTCCGAAGGGATGCCGCCAAACTGATGTCGTATGAACTGTATCAGGGCGATGCCACGCTCAGAATTCAACTCGTCAATGTGCTAGAAGATCGTGGAGTCAGCGCCATGCCCGATGATATTATGGTGACATCCGGCGCGATGCAGGGATTAGCGTTTTCTGCACAGGCACTCACCCAACCCGGAGACACCGTGTTGATCGAAGAACCGAGTTATCTGGGGCTTATCCACATGCTCAAGATGCGCCGTATACGCATCATCCCCATCCCGATTGATAACGAAGGACCTGATCTTGATGTCCTGCAACAGGTGCTGAAAACTGAGTCACCAAAAGCGATGTTCACCGTTCCCGGCTTTCAAAACCCGACCGGTGTCAATATGTCATTGGAACGCCGCCGGGGTCTGCTGGAAATCGCCAATAAACATGGGTTTCCTGTGGTTGAGGATGATATTTACGGCGCGTTATCTTACGATGGTCCCGCACCACAGGCGCTCAGAGCGCTTGATGAAGGCGTGGTCTA
>DAOTXB010000574.1:0-1920 GCA_034435575.1 Anaerolineae bacterium | reverse complement strand
GCGTTGCCTCGTTCTGGTAAGCTGTACTTCACGCACAAGAGCGGACAAACTGTGATGCCGATCAAAGCCTGTAGCGACTATTTACGCAAAGTGAGCCGATCCAATGGCGATGTGTTCCGGCGCAGATATTTCCACGTCGGACGCAGGCACAGCGTCACCATTTTCGAGCCGTATGACCTGCAATCGAACGCACAGCAAACCTACGTCGGTCAGCGAATGATTCGGCGCGAGTCGGATTTATGCTTTGTCGATGCACGTGAATCGTACCGTGTTGCGCTGGCGATGGAGGCGTAAAAAACGGACAAAACCTTTATGGACTATAGGGGTTAAAAGAAAGATATTTATTTGCGAGATGGCAGAAAATCCTCAGACCATGCATTATTCGAAGACCGTGTGTCAAGTCCCCAATTGATGAAGACCGTTGTCTTATTTTATGGGGTACCGATCAGGTATTGCCAACCGCTGGCTTCGGCTTTTGCCACCGCCTCGTGCTTGTAGGCTTCACTATAATTGCTCTTACGTCCCATTTGCTCCTCCTCTTTGGGGTTTCATTGTACATTTTCTAGGAGCAACTGTTACTCTATTTTATCAGGGTAGGACGGGTGTATTTCACTTCAGTGCGATGTTGCTATTCTCATTTGATTTGGGACTCGAATTTTGGTGATTTGGGACAATGTTTCGTTGAGGATTTTACGATTTTAACTGCTCATCTGACCAAAGTCATCCCTCAACGTGATTTCGCAACAACTTGAAATGCACCCGGGTAGGACTAGTTGTTCTTCATTACCGATTTGCGTATGAAAGGGGTTAACGCACTGATGGGGAATCATGGCAAGGCGGTCTATCGGGAAAATCTATATGCCACGGACGACGCCTGAACCACACTCAAATCAAGTGTTAAAGCCCACCTTTGACATCCCAGATTGCTCCAGTCGCAAAGGTATTTCGCTCCGACACTAGATACTCAATCACCTCAGCAATTTCTTCAGAATGGGCATAGCGTCCTAGCGGTCCCCCGGGATGATCCAAAAATTCTTTGGAAAACCGGGGTGTAACCATCTCGGTCAGTGTGCGTCCGGGTTCTAGCCCATTCACGAACACACCGTCTTTGGCAAAATGTCCACCAAGTGAGCGCACCAGAGACCACACAGCACCTTTGGATATAGCATAAGGTGTGAAGAAGGGTGTACCAAAACGCGCTGCGGATGTGATGGTCAAGCAGCGCCCCCAGCCTCGTTCCAGCATATACGGGATAGCGACCTGATGAGCATAATATACACCATAGAGGTTGATACGAATAATGCGATCCATCTCTTCAGTGGATTGCTCAAGAAAGGGCGTTTCCTTGCCCAAAACACCTGCACAACAGACCAGAATATCTAGCCTTCCAAATGATTCCACCGCTTTGGCAACCATAGCTTTGACGGCTATCTCGTCAGATACATCCGTCTTGATGAAAAGAGCACGTTGATCCAACGCTTCAATTTCTCGTACTGTTTCCGCACCTTCGTCTTCGAGCATGTCGGCAATCACCACGTCGCGCCCCGCCTCGGCAAGCCTTAGCGCCGTTGCCTGACCAATTCCCCTAGCACCTCCGGTGATAATAGCAACCCGGCGTTCCTCGGGTGCAGCAAAACGTAAACTAGGCATCATTTTCCTCTTTCATCATGTATATTTCAATCAATTGTAATTCTTTATGCTGTTTCATCAGCATCCAGAACACGAATGTCCAATGCTTTAGCAGCATTGTGGAACAATTCACTCACCGCAGGTAAGTCCTCGGTTGTCGCACCTTCAACGATCACCGGATAATCAGGCGACAATTGCTCAATACGCTGAAAGAGTGTTGCGAAATCAAGATTTCCTTTGCCAGGACATCCGTCCTGTAGATGAACAGCCAGCCGATTTTCTACCCAGATG
>DAOTXB010000573.1:0-6267 GCA_034435575.1 Anaerolineae bacterium | reverse complement strand
AAACGGATTCATAATGTCGAGCGCTATTTACCCCCACTTCGCTTGATGAATGATTGGGCTGATTCATCCGTGATTGTGAAATTGTCTCCTGGTGTTGATCTTGAACAGGTGCTCCGGTATGGTGGCGGTGTAGAATTTATTTCGGTTAACGGCGACCTCAAAGAAGCGGTGCTCTGGAGAGATGTCGATTGGTCAGGCAATCGAGCGACATTGATTACACTTGATGGTGTTGTGCATCATCTTAAGCGTGAAGCGATGCCAAACATTGATATTTCTGCGCCACGAGGCTGGTTGGTGGAACCTGATCCTGCGGTAATACGTGCTGGATTAGTCGAGGATGTCACGCAGGATTGCAATGGGACAATGCTTGATCCTACGATTGCCTATTTTACAGCAGATGTATATCCGGAATCGATCTGGGTGCGGGCATGGCGTGTGCTGGATTGGATGCCGTTTCATCTAAAACGATTGCGTGCGTATTTGCGTGAGCATGATGTTGGGCGGGTGACGGTCAAAAAGCGCGGATCACCATTAACGCCGGAAACGTTGATTCCTAAACTCAAGCTCAAAGGTACTCAAGAGCGTACATTAGTATTGACGCGATATGAAAGCCAACCGATTGTGCTGATCTGTGATGTATTGCCTGTAAACAATTAGGGCTTAATTGCGGTATTTGGTCTTGCGCGTATCCCGACGGAAAGCACGGTCATCACGATAAGCGGTCAAAATATGTTTGCCACAGGCTGAAAGTACAACGGTGGAGCCAATAAGGCGCTGGTAGCGGTGTGAAGGAAGGATGTCGTCTGGTAGATCTCGGCGACGCAATTGGCAGAAGATGACACCGGCGCGACGGACTCGTGTGGCTTGTCTGATGATGAACTGTACCTCGTCTTGACGCAGATTACGTTGGGCACATCGTTTGATCGCATGGTTGCTTAATTGAGGATTGTAGTTGTTTAACATGGTTTATCATCCTGATCCTTATCATTCATCCGCTTCCAATTCGAAAATGTATTAATTTTATTAAACCATAATAAATTAGCTAGGTGTCTGAAGGTTTTCCTAATTTCTTTATGTGGTTATGTTTTCCTCTGAAGTGGTACAATAAGCACAAATGTTATTGTGCAAAACATCTATAATTTCTAAGGAGATTTCAAAATATGTTACAAGCGTATCGTAATGAACCTTTTACAGATTTTAGCCTGCAAGAAAATATTGATGCCTTCCAGGCGAGTTTGAAAACAGTCAAAGCACAACTTGGTAAGACTTATCCATTAGTGATAAAGGGTGAACGGATTGAACTTGAGGAAGTATTTGCTTCTGTGAATCCTGCACGTCCTGATGAAGTTATTGGACAGTTTGCCAATGGCACAGCTAAACACGCTGATGATGCGATTGAAGCGGCGGCAGAGGCTTTTGAGACATGGCAATTTGTGCCTGCGGAAGAACGCGCCCGTTATCTATTGCGTGCGGCGGCAGGGATGCGCCGACGTAAGCATGAATTTAGTGCGGCGATGGTTTTGGAAGCAGGTAAAAGCTGGGCAGAGGCAGATGGGGACACTGCTGAAGCGATTGATTTCCTCGAATATTATGCACGACAGATTGTTCGGATTGCGGATAGTAGCAATCAACTAGCGCCGTATCCACCGGAGCAGATTACGCTGGAATATATTCCTCTGGGCGTAGGGGCGATCATCCCGCCATGGAACTTCCCGTGTGCAATCGCGGCGGGTATGATGGCGGCGACAATTGTTGCGGGTAACACGGCTGTATGGAAGCCAGCAGAACAAACACCGTTCATTGCATTTATGGTGGCGGAACTATTCTGGGATACAGGCTTACCGAAGGGCGTGTTAAACTTTTTAACCGGTCCTGGTGAGGTTGTTGGGGCACGGATGGTTGAGCATCCTAAAACGCGCTTTATTGCGTTTACTGGCTCACGCGCTGTGGGTACAGAGATTTTTGAGAAAGCGGCAAAAGTGCATCCGGGGCAAAAGTGGCTTAAGCGCACAATTCTTGAAATGGGCGGTAAGGATGCGATTGTGGTCGACGAAACCTCTGATCTTGAAGATGCTGCACAGAGTATTGTCGCGAGTGCATTTGGTTTTCAGGGGCAAAAATGCAGTGCAGGCAGTCGCGCCATTATCGTTGACGAAGTATACGACACGATTCAAAGCCGTGTTGTAGAGATCGCTAAAGGACTTAACATTGGCGCACCGGACAAAGGACCTAAGGTCAATGTGGGACCGGTGGTCGATACTGAAGCGATGCAAAAGATTATGAGTTACATCGAAATCGGGCAAGAAGAGGGTAATCTTCTGCTAGGTGGTAAGCACCATGCAACACCAGAGAATGGCTATTTTATTGAACCGACCATTTTTGGTGAGGTTGCCGGGGACGCACGAGTCGCACAGGAAGAAATTTTTGGTCCGGTTCTGACGTTGATCCGTGCGGCGGATTATGAAGATGCGCTAGCAATCGCAAATAGCACGGAATATGGGCTGACGGGCGCGGTTTATAGCAATGATCGTAATCGACTAGAGAAAGCGCGTCGAGAATATCATGTGGGTAACCTCTATTTTAATCGGAAGTGTACAGGGGCGCTGGTTGGCGTGCATCCCTTTGGTGGTTTCAACATGAGTGGTACCGATAGTAAAGCGGGTGGACCGGACTATTTGTTGCTGTTTACACAGGCAAAGAGTGTCGCAGATCGACTCTAGCTGTTTAATCGTAGATTAATCTATCGTATAATAGCGTCGGGTGGGGATAGTGACCTCGCCCGCGCTTTGTTTTTATGTGATTGTATGTGATGTACGTTAGGTTGGTTTTTCTATGGCAAATCCCAAAGGCATGCGACGGCACGATTTACTCAGTTGGGAAGATGTGGATAAACTCGTTGATCTTCTCGTTCCACAGATTAAAGGGATAGGTCTTTTTGATGCGATGGTGGTGATTACGCGGGGTGGCGTTATCCCCGGTGGATTGCTGGCAGAAGCACTTGATATTAAGCATGTTTTGACCGCGGCGGTGGATTTTCCCGCAGATGAAGAATCTCCATTGATGGCTTGGCCACAATTTCTGCAATTTCCTATACCAGATTTACTTATGAATCGGCAAACGTTGATTGTTGATGACGTGTGGGGCAGTGGGCGCACCAGCACGGCAGTACGCGGTCGTGTAGAAGCGGCAGGCGCTACACCATTTACCTGTGTGTTCCACTTTAACCCCTATCGCTCGTTATTCAGTAAAGCGGAGCCTGATTTTTATGCGGCGATTACTGATGCGTATGTCGTGTATCCGTGGGAAGTTGACCGTGGTCTCAAGGGGATGGGTTTACAAACACCCACACCAGAGCCTGAAATAAATTAAAATCCAAATAACGTCTCTCCGCGAATTTTGGTTTTCTGATATAATGAAGCATGAAGGATTTATATTTTGTATGCCAATTTGGTCTGATAAGTAAGAAATTCGTTGCTAGATCATAACAGTTCTCTATCTTGTGGGTGTTAATTGCTTGAAGATATACTCCAAGATACAAACATGATGAATTAGAGTACTGAAATATCTATGTCACACAGACATCTTATCCTTGGTCTTTTGGCTGAACACCCGATGACGGGTTACGACATCAAAAAGCATGTGAGCGCTACGTTGGGCACAGTAACCAACGCAAGCTACGGGACATTGTACCCAACATTACATAAGCTCCGTGATGACGATGCTGTGGAAGTGCAAGAGATCCCGCAAGCGGGACGTCCTTCAAAAAAGGTGTATAAAATCACCATAAAAGGCAAAGAGGAGCTGATGCAGTGGCTTCAACAGCCCACAGCGGCAGATCAGGTAAAGCGTGAATTTTTGTTGAAATTATACTTTGCCAATAACCTACCCGCTGAGCACCTCAAAATAATGATTTCCGAACGGCAAAAAGCGGTAGAAACATTGCAGGAAACGAGCCGTGCCGAGCGGAACTTACTGAATAATCCCTGGCAAGTTAGGATTGTTGATTATACGCTTGCGATGTGTAAAGCTGAGTTAGAGTGGCTAAAACAACTAGAACTAGAAATCGGAGTTGCTTAGTAAGCTAACAGGCACACACATCATCTTATTAAGAAAGGAGTGAGGCGCAAACGATCACAACAATCAAGTCTGCGCCCTTTTTGCATTTATACTATGAGCACAAATACGGATGGCGAGATGGATATGGGTGAGGTATCGGAATTCGAGAGGTTATTAGATAACCCCGATTATAGTCCGACAATGCCGCGGCGTGGCGAAATCCGAAACGCGGTCATACTGGAAGTAAAAGAACGTGAGGTCATCGTAGACCTTAACGCAAAACAAGATGGTATCGTGCGGTCTGAGGATTTAGAACGCCTTGACGACGAATATCGTGGTAGTTTAACTGTTGGGGACGATGTGCCCGTATATGTGCTGAATCCGCGTGATCAGGATGATAATTTGATTGTCTCGATCAACATGGGATTACAGCGTTATGATTGGGAACGCGCACATCACCTTTTGAAAGAAGAAGATGTTGATCGTGTTCGTGTAACCGGACACAATCGTGGTGGTATTCTGGTCAAGTGGCGCAGGTTAGAAGGGTTTATCCCCAGTTCTCACCTGACATCTGCAAGCCCGGCGGCAGATCGCCGTGAAGCGTGGAATGAATTAATCGGAGAAGAGCTGGTTGTGAAGGTGATTGAGGTCGATCAAGATCGCCGTCGCCTGATTTTCAGTGAACGCGAAGCACAGCGTGAATGGCGCGCACAGCAGAAAGCACGCCTGCTGGCAGAATTGCAGGAAGGCGATGTTGTTCAGGGTACGGTTACCGGTCTGCGCGACTTCGGTGCCTTTGTAAACCTCGGCGGTGCTGATGGTTTGATCCATGTGAGTGAACTTGCATGGCATCGTGTTGACCACCCGCGTGACATTCTAAATGTTGGTAACGTAATCGATGTTTACATTCTGAACCTTGACCGTGAATCTAACCGTATCGCGCTGAGTCGCAAACGTCTGCTCCGTGATCCATGGGAAGATGCATCCGAGCGTTATCACGAAGGTCAATTGGTTGAAGGTACCGTGACTAATGTGGTCGACTTCGGGGCATTTGTGGCATTGGACAATGGTTTAGAAGGTCTGCTCCACCTGAGTGAAATGGGTGATGGTTCACTAAAGGAACCGCACTCATATGTGCAGAAGGGTGACCGTCTGAGCTTGCGTATTAGCCACCTAGAACCGGAGAAACGTCGTGTTGGCTTCACACAGCGTTGGGGTACTGATGCGGGTGATGAGGAAGAAGCACCCGACGCATCATCAGGTGACGCACCGGCTGCGGCTGAGGCTAGCGATGCCGATGCACCGGTTGCTGAAGCTGAGCTTGAAGACGCGCCACCTGCGACTGAAGTTGAAGAAGAAGCCGAGGTTGAAGATGTAACTCCGGTGGCGGAAGCAGAAACAGAGGGTGAAGATGTGCCCCCTGCAAGTGAAGGTGATGAAGAAGACTCTGAGGAATCAGACGACTCATAAGTAACATCATTACACCTTCGGGTGTGATAAATAGATCAAAAACATATCAATCCGATTGTCAAGTTTTACCAAAACAGTGCTTATCTGTTGTTGACAATCGGATTGCGCGTTAGTATAATCCTTCACGATCTTACAGGAGGGAAAAGGCGTCAACCTTCAAGGTTGCCTACGCTTAGCAAAATTTAGTGAATTTTGTCTATAATCACAATTTGACCCATGCGCTCGGTAACCTGCTCATATTAGGTTGATCGGGCTTTATTTTGTACATGCACACTTGGTGTATATTCCCCGAGATCCAAACGTCAAATCAAACGTGGGGAGCGAATTACCTATGGTACACACAGAAGAAGCGTCGGTGACTATGACCGACGAGATGGATTTTGCCGCATTGCTGGAGGAGTCATTTTCGCAGTTAGACCGCCTCGACCGGGGGGATACTGTGAAGGGCACTGTGCTATCGGTGGATAGCCAAGGCTTGATTGTCGGTGTTAGTTCACAACGCGATGGTTTTGTGTCACGCCGTGACATTGAACGTGTGAATGGTCAGCCAGAAGATTTTGCAGTTGGGGCAGAAATCGACGTAACCATTGTTCGTACGGACGATGATGAAGGCAATATGGTGCTTTCTGTTGCACAAGCCGCGCAGAGTGAAGACTGGCGATTGGCTGAACAATTACTTGAAGCAGACGATGCATGGCAAGGTGAAGTTGCAGACGCAAACCGTGGTGGCTTAATCATCAT
>DAOTXB010000572.1:0-8936 GCA_034435575.1 Anaerolineae bacterium | reverse complement strand
AAGCCTATTTGATCTCCACATTATCTCCATATTCTCTCTACATGAATTCCATAATAATATTTAAAACTATAGAGAGATAATCGCGTATAGAGAGTATGATGACTTCATACGATTATGTAACTCGCATGGTCGTTCATTGAGTACGAAAGGGAATCTACACATGACAGCAAAAAACGATATAGTGCTTCGGACAGATAACATCACGAAAGACTTAAAACTCGGCAATATGACCATCAACATTTTGCATGGTATCACCGTAGAGATTGCACGCGGTGAATTTGTGGGCATTATTGGTCCGTCCGGTAGTGGTAAATCCACCCTATTGGGCATCATCGGCGGGTTAGATACCCCGACCACCGGCAGTGTTTATCTGGATGGACAAGACATCACGGATTTGAATGAGCGCAAACTCACCACCGTCCGCAATGAGAAAATTGGTTTTGTCTTTCAACAATTCAACCTCATCCCGACCTTAACCGCGATGGAAAATGTTTCTTTGCCGATTCAGTTTTCTAAGAGTGGCAACAAGAATGCGGACAAACAGGCAAAGGAATTGCTGGAAACACTCGGCTTAGGGGATCGTTTCTTGCATCGCCCAGCCCAACTTTCCGGCGGTCAACAACAACGTGTGGCGATTGCCCGCGCACTCGCCAATAATCCCCCGCTGTTGCTGTGTGATGAGCCGACGGGTAACCTCGATACAGAATCCGGTGAACGTGTGATGGAAGCCTTGCGTAATGTGCGCGATGAAATGAACGCAACCGTGATTATCGTCACCCATGATATGGAAATTGCCTCGGAATGTGACCGCGTGATTTCGCTGGTGGATGGGCGCATCGCCGATGATGTTGACCCACGTTCCAGCGCACAAATGGCGGCAGTCCAACTGCTTAAAGACAAACGCGCCACTGGTGAATTACAGGCGTTCATTGACTCGGGGTCATCATCATGAATCGCCTCAACTTTTACCTAAAACATTCATGGAATGATCTGCGCGTCAACGGACAGCGCACATTTTTCGCCTTATTGTGTATCGCGGCGGGTGTCGCGGCGATTGTCAGCCTACAAACGTTAGCAGGCATGATCTCCAACACGCTCACCGATAACCTGCAACGTAATAATCGTGGCGATATTCAGTTCACACCCTTTAACGACTTCGGAGAAGACGAGACACTCATCCAACAGGGCGTGGACGCTGGCATATTGACCGAAGAACAAATTAGCTTTCTTGGTAATGATGGCACCAGCTACTATATCACTGAGCAGGGTCTGAACGAGATTAATGCGTGGTTATCAGAAACGTATCCCGATCAAGTGACGGCAACGTATCGTCAACCTCTGGCGAATGAATTACAGATTTTCTTCGGCAATGGTCCGGGCACATCCATCACTGATCCAGAAACGGGCGAAAGCGCCTCGCAATTATCGCCAATCGTGATCGAAAGTACCCAATACCCGTTCTACAACACGCTGGAAACACAGGACGACACACTCCTGTCGGACGCACTCAGCGCCCCGAACAGTATCGTCGTCAGCGATAAGATTACCGCAACGTTACCCCTCAATGTCGGCGATGAGGTACGCATTGGTGGCTCTACCGAGACATTTACCATCACAGGGATTGTTGATACAGACGTAGAAGTCACGAACCCGATTGAAGGGTTCTTGAACTCACAATTTGGCTTTTATTATCTGGATGTCAGTTCAACATCTGCCTTTGATGATATTTCGGTACGGGCAAACACCATTTTCCTACAAATCGAAAATCCGACACCGGAATTGGTCAACGAAATCAACGATGGTTTGCTCAACGTGTTCCCCTATTTTGAGACGACCACCACCGAAGACTTGCGCGAAAATTATACCGCCCTTAGCGATGCCATTACCGATCTCGTCACGGTCATGGGCTTAGTGTCTATGTTGCTCGGCAGTATCGGAATCATCAACACCATGCAGGTGATTGTCCGTCGTCGTACCGTAGAAATCGCTGTGCTGAAGACCATCGGCTTACAGGCGGATCAGGTCACCTATCTGTTCCTGATAGAAGCCATCATTATGGGCATTATTGGCAGTATCGCCGGTGTGATCCTCGGTTGGGGCGCGACCTTCCTGATTAGAGGTGTGGCGGAATCGGTCTTCACCACCGATATTCCCTTCCGCATCGTACCTGCCGCCGCGGCTAATGGTGTGGTGATTGGTATTGTCGTGACGACCATCTTCGGCTTCATGCCGACACTGACCGCTGGTCAGGTACGCCCGGGCATCGTGCTCCGTCCGTCCAACAGTGTCCTGCCCCGTGCAGGGATTCTCAGAACACTTGCGGCGTTTATCGTCATCATCCTGGTCTTAATCGGGCTGGCATACTCTATCACGGGCAATGTCGGATTATCCGCAATCGCTGTGGTCGGGTCGTTCATCGTTGTCGCAATTCTTTATGGTATTTTGAACGGTTTGATCTGGATCATCGGTAAGTTCTTCCCCGGTTTTGGCAGTGTCGACCTGAAAATTTCCCTCAGGCAGATGGCGGCGGGGCGTTCACGTGCGGCGGTAACGTTGTTAGCGCTGGTGATCGGTGTCTTCTCGCTCAGTCTGGTGACATTGTTCGCACAATCCATCAGTAATGTGCTGGAAAACACGCTGGAGAACTCCGCCGGTGGTAATATTTCGGTCAGTGTGGGTGATTACAATCAACTGGATACCGTCACCAACATCATCGACTCACAGGAAGGTGTGAACGATTACCGCGTGACACGGAGCTACAGCGTTGAGTTTGTCTCATTGACCGAGTCAGACACTGGCGAGGTCGTAAACCTGGCAGAAATCGCCACACGGTTAGAAAGTGTCCAATTCCCGTTTGGTGGATCAGCAGAAGACAGTGATGACTTCAATGGCGAAGACATCTTCACAGGTACCTTCGGCGCGATTGATGCCCGTGCGATTGAAGATGCACCGGATTATGATTTTGTGGACGGGCGTGGTTTGACCGCCGAAGATGAAGGTCAGTCCGTCGCGGTAGTCAGCAACAATCTCTTTGTAGAAGCCGCTGGAATCACTGCCGGTGACGTGATGCGCTTCGAGTTCTTGGATGAATCAGGCGACGCTACGGGTGAATTCATCGACTTCACGATTCTCGGTGTACAGGAAACAGCACTGGTGAACATTAGCTTCGACAATAATATGTATGCCCCGATTGGCGGCTTTCCGGAAGACCGCGTACCGAGCAACGTCAGCGCCATTGTGGACATTGACGAAGACTTTGTACCGGAACTCCGGCGAGAAATGTCCGTCGTGCCCGGAGCATTCCTGTTCGATACTGCCTTCATCACCGCTATTCTGAATAGCTTGCTGGGCACGTTCACCGCCTTCCCGACATTGGTCGCCATTCTCGGTTTGATCGTCGGTGGTGTGGTGATCGCTAACTCGGTGGCGTTGACTACAATGGAGCGTCGCGGAGAAATCGCCGTGATGAAAGCCGTCGGCTTACAGCGTGAGCGTGTACTGGGCATGATCTTGATGGAAAACGGCGTGCTAGGCATCATCGGCGGGTTAGTCGGGGTTGGCATTGGCTTGATCGTTTTGCTCAATCTGGTCAATACTCTAGAAGTTCCCCGTTCATCCATTCCGATTGGTGTGGCGTTGTTACTGATGGGATTGTGTGTGGTGGTGTCGCTGGTCGCGGCAATCACAACAGCATGGAACGCATCCGGCGAAAAACCGCTCAACGTCCTGCGCTACGAATAAACCGCATACACCGTAACTTTCTAAGCCTTCGTTCATCAGAACGGGGGCTTTTTTTATACCTCCGTAAGGTTTGCTCCGCACAATAACAACGAAGTTCAAAAACTAACATTGTTTTAATATTGTGTTATGCCTCCGTAATGGTTGCACGCTATATTTTTCCTAAATAGTGATGAGGTTAAGGACAGTGAAATTTCTGAAAGATGGTGGAATTTATCTGTTTGTAGTTGCCATTGTAGGCATAGGAGCGTTCTGGATTTTTAACGAAGACAGTGCATCATTCGACGCAGATCATCAATCCTGTCTTGATCCGTTTGAGGGGCAAACGGTCAGTTTTTCAACATCTGGTTGGAATACCGACTTTTGCCAGCGCAATATCGAATTTTCCGAGGTACTTTCCGGTGGTGTCCCGCGTGATGGTATCCCGCCAATTGATGACCCCAACTTTGAATCAGTGACGGAAGCCTCCAGCTGGTTACAGCCACAATCGCCGGTGGTGATCGTGGAAGTTGACGGCGATGCACGGGCGTATCCACTCGCTATTTTGACCCGCCATGAGATCGTCAATGATAATTTTGGTGATGTCCCCGTCGCGGTCACATTTTGCCCGCTGTGCAATAGCGCGATGGCGTTTGAACGGCGCATTGACGGCGAAACGTTGCGCCTCGGAGTCTCCGGCAACTTGCGGAACAGTGACCTGATTATGTGGGATGACGTAACGCATAGCTGGTGGCAACAACTCACGGGTGAGGGAATCGTCGGCGAACATACCGGACGACAATTGACCATTTTACCATCACAGGTGTTTGGCTTTGGTGAATTTGCCGAGCGTTTTCCTGAAGGCTCGGTGTTAGACCGTGGTCGCCGAACCTATGACCGTAACCCTTATGGCGGGTACGACTCTAATCCGGATCCATTCTTGTTTCGTGGCGATATTGATGACCGCCTGTTCCCGACAGCGCGAGTGCTAGCGGTGGCATTGAACGATCAACCCATCGCCTATGCGTTCGACTCCCTCGCACAGAATCGTGTGATCAACGACACCGTTGCCGGGACTGATGTGGTCGCGTTGTGGCAACCGGGCGCGGCAAGTGCTTTAGACCGGAGCGTGATCGATGACTCGCGTGATGTGGGCATGGCGGCGCTTTATGACCGTGAGGTAGGCGGACAAACCCTGACGTTTATCTACGACGAAGATGCCGACGAAATCCGTGATGAACAGACCGATAGCCTGTGGAATGTGTTCGGCGAAGCCATTGCAGGCGAGCTGGAGGGTACCAGTTTGCGTCAACTGCTCGCCGCGCCTCATTTCTGGTTTGCGTGGGCGGCGTTTTATCCTGATACAGAAATCTATGAATCCGATGCCTAAGTGTTTGCGGGGCAACGGAAATTCGTGCACTGATGCCTTATCGTAAATGTAGATCGTACTGTAAATTCTATTGGAGAGAAAACAATGATAAACCGATTCAACCGTAACATGATACTTCCGCTGGGTGGCACGCTGGTCGCGTTGATCGCTTTGCTGGTGGTAGCGTTTCCCGGTAGCAACAGCACCCATGCCCAGCTGAGCTGTGAAGACCTCTTTGCGGATGTGAACATCAACTTTAGCCCAAGTGGGTGGACGACAGATTTTTGCCAGACCACCATCGACATGAGTGAAGTCATCTCCGGTGGTGTCCCGCGGGACGGCATCCCGCCCATCGACAATCCAATCTTTGATGATGTGAGCGTGGCGACCCAATGGCTACAGCCACAATCTCCGGTAATTGTCGTTGAGGTTGAAGGCGAAGCCCGCGCCTATCCGTTATCTATCCTCACCCGCCATGAGATCGTCAATGACGAAATTGCGGGCATACCGGTTGCGGTCACATTCTGCCCATTGTGCAACAGTGCGATGGTGTTTGATCGTCGTGTTGAGGATGACATCCTGCGCTTTGGTGTTTCCGGTAATTTGCGAAATAGTGACCTGATTATGTGGGATGATGTAACCGAAAGCTGGTGGCAACAACTGACCGGAGAGGGCATTGTCGGCGAATTTGCAGGCACACAATTGACCATTTTACCGTCGGTGGTGTTCGGCTTTGGTGTGTTTGAAGAACGTCATCCGAACGGCATGGTGCTTTCACCCGAAACCACCGGACGCACCTATGGCTCCAACCCGTATGCCGGTTACGATAGCCGTGATCCACGCACGTTCCTGTTTCGTGGTGAGGTCGACGAACGTCTGAACCCGACTGAGCGTGTTATCGCAGGTATTATCGACGCTCAGCCAATGGCGTATCCTTTTGGCTTGCTAGAAGCCGAGCGCGTGGTGAACCATACCGTTAACGAGACGGATCTAGTCGTGCTGTGGCAACCCGGCGCGGCGAGTGCCTTAGATGATCGTATCATCGACAACTCACGCGATGTGGGCATGGCGGCAATCTATGCCCGTGAGGTGGACGGACAGACATTCACCTTTGTCTATGATGCTGATGCCGAAGAAATCCGCGATCAACAGACCGATAGCCTGTGGAATGTGTTCGGGGAAGCCGTCTCCGGTGAGCTGGAAGGCACACAATTGCGTCAACTGCTCGCCGCGCCTCATTTCTGGTTTGCGTGGGCGGCGTTCCATCCAGAAACCCCGCTTTATGGCGAGGACACATCCAGTTAACCCAAGTTAATCAGCGACAGTGCCCCTATTCTCATCAGAATGGGGGTGTTTTGTTTAACCTACCATAATGTTTCTTCTCTACAGTGGGAGCAAAATACATTCGTTCATCCCCCAAAATAGAGCAATTTGAGGAGTGTTTTATGCAATTTCGTAAATTTATGCCCTTATCAGCGCTGTTGACGGTGCTTGCCACACTCGCCTTCGTGCTGAGTGGTGTGCAGGCTGTCCACGCGCAAGATACTGACGAAGCAGGTTGCGACGATCCGTTCGCCGGTGTGCAAATCGCGTTTAACCCTGACTTCTGGGAACTGACCGACTTTTGCCAGCACAGCGTCCCATATAGCGAAATCCGTTCCGGCGGTCCACCCCCTGACGGCATCCCACCGATTGATAACCCGCAATTTGAATCGATTGCCAGCGCGAGTGAATGGCTACAACCACAATCGCCCGTTATCGTGGTGGAGATTGACGGCGACGCCCGTGCATATCCGCTCTCTGTGCTCATCTGGCACGAGATCGCCAATGATGAGCTGGCAGGTGTGCCCATCGCCGTGACCTATTGCCCGCTTTGTAACAGCGCGATGGTGTTTGACCGTCGTCTGGGCGATGAAACCCTGCGCCTCGGTGTCTCTGGCAATCTGCGCTTCTTTGATATGGTGATGTGGGATGATGTGACCGAAAGCTGGTGGCAACAACTCACCGGAGAGGGCATCGTCGGTGATTACACGGGCGAACAGTTGACCATTTTACCCTCGCGGTTGTTCGGATTTGAATTTTTCGTCGAGCAATATCCTGATGGTGAGGTGTTATCCATCCCGACCAATGTACAACGTGACTACGGCTTTACGCCCTATGCTGGCTTTGATACGGGGAACTATGTCATCCCGGAAGGCGAAGTTTTACCATTGACCGAGCGTGTGCTTGCGGGTGTGGTCGGCGACCAACCGATTGCCTATCCATTCCTCGCTATATCTAGCGTGGGCGCGGTCAACGACACAGTTGGTGGCGAAGATGTGGTGGTGTTCTGGCAATCCGGCGCGACCAGTGCCATGAATCAAGCTGTGATCGCGGATAGTGAAAATGTGGGCATGGCGGCGATGTATAATCGCACGGTTGATGAGCAAGTGCTGACCTTCACCATCGACGAAGACGGCATCATCACAGATGAAGAAACGGGCACAGTCTGGAATATGTTCGGTGAAGCCATTGACGGTGAACTGGCAGGCACAGCATTGCGTCAACGTCTCGCTTCGCCCCATTTCTGGTTCGCATGGTTGTCCTTTTATCCAGAAACAGATATTTTTGGGTTAGAATTGATCGAAGAAGAACTCGCGCAATTCTACATCAGTGGCGAGTAAATGATGGTATAAATCAATAGCGGGTTGGGTCTACCATAACCGCAATTTAGGGGGTGACACGATGTCTGTGAATTTTGAGCGGGCGCAATTGACCGATGCCCCGGCGTTGGTCAAGGTAGCGGTGCAAGCGTTTCATCATGACTCCGTGCTTTACCCTCAAGTTGCGGTTGGTGGACCGCCCGGCTATGACTCTGTCGCTTTCATGCGTCAGAAAATCCGTGAGGACATTTGTTACAAAATCACAGATGATGATGTCATCGTTGGTGGCATAATGATCTTCAAGAAAAGCGACGAGCATTATCACCTTGATCTGATCTTCATCGCGCCCGCGCATCATGATCGTGGCATCGGCACACAAGCGATGCACTTTATTGAAGCGCACCTCCCCGCGACGCGCTGGACACTCGACACGCCTATCTGGGCAATACGCAACATCCACTTCTATGAAAAACTGGATTATGTCAAAGTGGGCAAGATTGAGGAAGACGACATCACGCTCATTATGTACGAAAAGCACCTGACAAAATCTGAATGATCGTGCGAATGCATCTCCCCTGCAATGCACATCACCGCGTAATCGTGCTATAGTTGACATATTAATCCAATCCACGTTTGAGGGTAAATCAACACATGAATATCAGCAGATTATTGATACTTTTGCTGGCGCTTTTGGTGGCTTTAGTGGGCTGTCAGGAAAATGATGACCCCGGCGAGGTCGTTAGCTTTCCACAAACCGTGACCACGCTCGATGGACAATTGACCATCGGTGTGCCCGAAGGCTGGCAGACGACTGCGGGGGAGACTCAACTCACCTTTGCCAATAATGCCACAGCGCTCACCATAACCGATGTAACAGACATCCCCGCAGAGCAGATTATCGGCACCGTCAATGTCCTCCCGAATAGTGATTTAAGCGGGTTGGAGTTGGATGACGACCCGAATGCGGGCGATATTTTGAACGCCCTGCTTGACCGCAATCAGTTCCTCTCGTTCGACCTTGATTACAATCGTTTTGATACGGGTGGACGCTCCGCTGTGGTTGCGCCGGGCACGGTTGATAACGATGGGATCGACTACGGCACTATTTTTGCCTTGGTACGCTTTCCTAATGTAGTGGTGCTGTTCAATTTCAATACAGCGTTCGAGGGTGAAGACGCTTTCGCCGCTACCATCGAAGATATTGTCCG
>DAOTXB010000571.1:0-1653 GCA_034435575.1 Anaerolineae bacterium | reverse complement strand
CTACGACTGCAATATCATCCGGGAATTTGGCACAGCCTCTAATATATGCAGGCGCAATATTCCCTGTGCCTAAAATACCAATTTTCATACCCATAATTGCCATTTTCCTCTATACATCGAATTTCATGCGTTGAAAAGCAAGGTCTTAATGATGTCTGATGAAATATTTTTGGCATGATAAACCAATTTATTGGCTTCACGATTGAGCAAGTCAATTGATTGATCTGCCAGAGATCCCTTGTTTCCATCCAGTGGATTATAAATTACAATATCTTTGTCGAGTAATTTCACGATCTCTGGAAGGTCAGCATATTTTAGGATTTCAGGGAAAAAGATGTCATCCGACCATGCATATTGTTCTGGTTGTAATAAATCTTCAAATTTTGCCAGACAGTCCCATGTAATTACTGCGTCAACACGATCACTCAAGAATGCGATCATGAGGGCAACCACCCCACCCACCCCACAACCGGACACAACAATACGCCCATTGTTCTGAAAAGATTGCGAATTGATGTAGTCAAGTGTGGCTAATCCATCACGAACACGTTGCGCGATGAGTGAGTCACCTAATGCGATGCTGATATAGCTTAAAAACCGTGTTTCCCCCCCCCACCATGCCAGATCATAAGGGTACATCGTCGGCGTGCTATCCCCGACACCGCGTAAATCAACTGTTACAAGATTGGCAACTTGTGGCACCGGGTTTTCATCAAGAAAGCCAATTGCTTTTGCCAAAACACCACTCTTTTGCAATAAGGTGTTGCGATGCATATCGTCGAAGTGTAACAAGGTAACGTTCACTTCTGTATTGGCTTTGAGTATAGTGGCAGGCAAGACAATATCCGCCTCCGGTTGTAGCACTATACGTTGCCAGTAATGTGTCCATACACGAAATGGGTCATTGACCTGAAATTTTAGATTTTCGTCTGCGGTTTCGTGATTCATATGGATGAGCGTATGCAATTGTTCTTTTAATGTCTCAGGGGTATTTTCCCGTGATTGCCTCAATGCTTTCGCTTTATGCCGTGTGAGTGTTAGCATATTTTCTACCGGATCAGGATAGCATCGGATAAGCGCGTAATCGTGTACGGTAAATGCATCATCTGGCGGAAAAGAATCGCGTGGTGGTGGCGACTGATGAAGCCATTTATCCATAAACAGGACAAATTCTTTTGCCTGTCTTAGCGTATACGCATGTCCGGATTTATCTATGAAAAAACTGAAGCGTTCGCTATAGTTGGCTGTCTCATAAAAATCTGAGACTTCACCCGCTAATTTTCGCGTATCCTCAATTTGGAATACCTCATCGTTCTCTCCTGCCATAAGTAAGGTCGGACGGGGTAAAACTGCACAGATCAGGTCAATTTCATCAATCATCTGGCTATACCGTTGCCACATATGGGTTTCCGGGCATCCGGCATAGCATTGTGCGATGTCTAAATCTGCACGGGGTGTCACACAACAGGAGGGACCGATGACGGATATGCGCTCATCAAGCAATGCCGCCAGGATGGTTGTGGTTCCACCACCGGAAACGCCCGTCATCGCTACGCCGTTTTGACTATCTACATCATCACGATTAAGCATATAATCCACACAGCGAACAGCATCTGCCACAAAATAACGGCTGGAATTATCACCGACCAGATA